>JBEGPL010000079.1:0-13501 GCA_041181445.1 Pseudomonadota bacterium | reverse complement strand
CGGACAATATGCGATGATGTCCTATCCGACGTTAAAGCTGAAAGGCCCCGTCTTCATGGGCATTGGCGGCAAGGATGAGGCGGCGGTGCCCGAGGCGCAGTTGCGCCTGCGCGGCGACGCGTGTGCGGCGGGGTCCGTCGTGGAACATCACTTCTACCCCGAACTCGATCATCCCGGGGCGGTCAACGGATCGCTGCCCGATTCGACACCCTTTGTGCGCAAAGCGTTTTCAGGCTCAGTGATTTCGGGAAATTGCGGCGACTGACCGGGACAGGATCAGCCGCGCGCGGTTTCGGCCCGCGCCTTTGCCGCCGCTTCGCGCGCTTGCATCCGTGCAAATGCCGGCATCGCCTCTATCGCGGTGCGGTGCCGGGCGATATTGGCAAAGGGTGAAAGCGGAAACGCGCCTTCCGCGGCCGTCGTATAGGCCCAATAGAAATAGACGTCGAGGATCGACCAGTGGTCGCCATACCACCACGTTCCCGCCGCCAGTCGCGCGTCAAGCTGTTCAACGCATGGCGTCAGCAATTCAACACCGCGTTCGCGCACTGGCGCGACATCGCCGGTGGTCCAGCGCATCGGCGCCTTGTTCGCGCGGACATAGGGGTGCCACACCGACGATATCCAGAACAGGTCGGACAGGTAGCGCGCGCGGGTCAGGGCGTCGTCGGCTTGCGGAAGTAACCCGGCGCCGGGCCATTGGCTGTCGATCCACGTCAGGATTGCCGCATTTTCGCTGAGCAGTTCGCCGTCGATCAGCAACGCGGGGACCTTGCCGCGCGGATTGACCCCCTGATATGCGGGCGCGCGATGCTCGCCCGCCATCAGGTTGACCATGACATCGTCATAATCCGCGCCGACCTGTTCAAGCGCGATCATCGTGACCCGCGAACAGGCACCGGGAAAGTGAAACAGAGTGAGCTTGCTCATACGCTGGACTCCTCGACAAATTCGATCAGATTTCCCGCGCAATCGCGGATGAAACAACCACTGCCAAAATCTTCGCGCACGACAAAGGCAACGTCCGCGCCGCACGCGGCCATTTCGGCCAGAAATGCGTCCAGATCCTCCACCCGAAAGGCAACATGCTTGTTGCCATGCGTCAATATGTCGCGCGGCGGGTGGCGGCGGTCTTCGGGCAGGGGCGCGGCATCTTCGGCCTCGAACAATTCAAAGCGCAGCGGGCCTTTGCGGATCATCGCCGTCTTGGCTTTGGCGGGTTCGATGTAGAAGCGCTTTTCCACTTCAAAGCCCAGCACGCGGCCATACCAGTCGATCGCGGCCGCAATGTCGGGCACCGAAACGCCGCCGTGGTGAAAGGTAAACTCGGCCATCAGTCCATTTCCGCGAATGTTTCCGCGCACCAGTCGGCGATGTAGTCGCGCATGCCGGTGCCATTGTCGGCGCCGCAATGTTCAACTTCAAAATCGGCTTTGGTGAACATCCGCATGTGGCGCTTGGGCGAATTGACCGCCTGATCATAGCTCAGCTGCGCGTTATAGGCCGGGATCTGCCGGTCATTTTCGCCGTGGGTGATCAGGAAGGGTACTTTGATCTTTTCGACCTGGCCGTCGAGCGTGATCTGGTCGGCATAGGCCAGAAACGCGTCGCGATCATCAAAGCCGAACACCCACATGACATGGTCCCAATAGTGCGGGACGGGATTCTCGCCTTCGTTCGACACGCGTTCACGCTGGCGCTGGCCCCAGACATGGTTGGCCCCCATAACGGCGCACAGCGCAAAGCGCGGATCATTCGCGGCGATGCGCGGAGCGTGATAGCCGCCGAACGACAGCCCGAAAATCCCGATCCGGTCAGGACGCACGTCGCCGCGCGTCAGCAGATAATCGAACGCAGGCGTCCCCCAGCGTTCGCCGTCAAAAATGGCAGGCAGGTTACGTTTGCGGATAGCCTCGCCGGTGCCGGGCTGGTCGACGAACAATGTGTTCATCCCGCGCTCCAGATTGGACAGGCCGTGGCCCGCCATATTGACTTGTTCCTTCATCGAATCGAGCCCGTTCACCGACACAAGGGTCGGGCGCGGCGTGCCGCTGCCGTCGTGCACAAAGATGCCGGTATAGGCGCTGCCCTCATAGGGGATTTCGACCAAATCGACGCGTAGTCCGCGCAGTGCCGACCCGCGATGATAAAGCGCCAGCCCCGTGTCATATGCCGCCCAGCGCGGCGCGTAATCGCGCGCCTGCATCCGCTCGGCCGCCAGATAATAGCCCGATGCGCGCAGATATTTGGTGCCGGCGGACAATCGATACCCGGCGGCTTCGTCGGCTGCCGCATTGGCCGCGACCTGGTCCGCCACGCGGATCCAGCTGTCGAACATCTGCGCCGACGCGGCGTCGGCGCCCGACTTGGCCGCGTCCATGATCGGACGGTTGGCCTCGTCAATCTCGCCATGATTGCCGCCGCAGATCAGCGCCAAATTTGTGGCAAGGTTCCAGACATAATTTCCAGGAAAGGGTTCAAACATTGAATTTCAGTCCTCGATAATCGCGACGGCGCGGGTCCAGCCGGCCGATGCGCCTTTGATCTTGTGCGGAAAGCAACAGACGGTGAAGCCGTGCGGCGGCAATACTTCCAGATTGTGCAGTTTTTCCAAGTGGCAATAACCGATGTCGCGCCCGGCCTTATGACCCTCCCAGATCAGCGACGTATCACCGGTTTCGGCGACTTTCCGGGCGGTGTGGCTGAACGGCGCGTCCCAACTCCACGCGTCAGTGCCGGTCACGCGCACCCCGCGCGACGTCAGATACATCGTCGCGTCATACCCCATGCCGCAACCGATGTTGACGAAATCGGGATTGCCGACCGCCTTGCCCGCGGCGGTGTTGACCAGCACGATGTCGAGCGGCTGCAATGCATGACCGATGCGCGCCAGTTCGTCCTCAACCTCTGCAGCGGTGACGACATGGCCATCGGCGCGCGCGGTGAAGTCGAGCTTGACGCCGGGGCGAAAGCACCAGTCGAGCGGGACTTCGTCAATGGTCATCGACGGCCGCCCGCCATCGATTTCATGCCCGTCCTGCGTCGGATGGAAATGCCACGGCGCGTCAAGGTGCGTGCCGTTGTGCGTTGACAGGGTCACAACCTCTGCCGCCGCAAATCCTTCACCGCCCGGTACTTCCTCCGCGCTGACGCCGGGAAAGAAAAACCCCATTTCGGGCATCGTGTCGCGGTGCTGCATATATTCGATCTTGGGCCGCATGAAGGGCGGATCAGTGATCACGTCATTTTCCAGATAGATTGACAGGTCGATGAAAGTGCGGCCCAAGGCGTTTCTCCTCAATCGGCGGTCCAGCCGCCATCGACCACCATGCTGGTCCCGGTCATCAACGCCGACGCGTCGGATGCGAGAAAAAGGATCGCGCCCATCAGATCTTCAACTTTGCCGATCCGCCCCAGCTTGATCTTGCTCAGCACATGCGCCGTGAACGCAGCGTCGTCAAAAAAGGGCTTGGTCAGCGGGGTTTCGATAAAGGTCGGGGCGATGGTGTTGCTGCGGATTTTGTGCGGTGCCAGGTCGAGCGCGAACGCCTTGTTCATCCCTTCCAGCGCCCATTTCGCTCCGCAATAAAGCGATCGGTTCGGGCCGCCGACATGGCCCATTTGCGAACTCATATGGATCAGGCTGCCGCCGGTGATTCCGTCGGCGATCATCCGCCGGGCGCACGCTTGTGCGACGAAAAAGGCCGATTTGACGTTGAGGTCATAGACCGCGTCATAATCCGCCTCGCTGACGTCCCACATCGGCTTTGGGCGGTTGGTCCCGGCGTTGTTGACCAATATGTGAAAGGCCGGCTGGTCGGCGAAAAAGGCTTTGACTGCGGCAATTTCGGACACATCCAGCGTCGCCGCGATGGCACCCTGACCGATGGCGGCGGCGGCAGCCGCAATTTCGTCCGACGAGCGCGCGATCAGCGTCACCTGGGCCCCGGCGTCGGCCAGTGCGGCGGCGGCGGCGAGGCCGATACCGCGCCCGGCGCCGGTTACGATGGCGCGGCGGCCGTCAAGGCGGAACGAGGGCGTTTTGGGGAGCGTCACACCGCCTCCGCCTTGCCCGCATAGGGGATGTTTTTGCCGCCGAAGCGGCGCACGCGAATGTTGGCCTGTTCGCCGTGGCCGGCGAAGCCCTCCAGTGCGCACAGGCGGCTGCAATATTCGCCGATCATTGCGCTTGCGGCATCGGTGGTAACGCGCTGATAGGTACAGGTCTTGATGAATTTGCCGACCCACAGGCCACCGGTGTAGCGCGCGGCCTTTTTGGTGGGCAATGTGTGGTTGGTTCCGATCACCTTGTCGCCATAGGACACATTGGTGCGGTTGCCCAGAAACAGCGCGCCGTAATTGGTCATATGTTTCAGGAAATAATCGGGGTCGGCCGTCATCACCTGAACATGTTCGGATGCTATGTCGTCGGCGATGCGGACCATTTCGGCGTCGTCTGCGGCGACGATCACCTCGCCAAAACTCTCCCAAGCGCGACGTGCAATGTCGGCGGTGGGCAGGATGGTGAGCAGCCGTTCAACCTCGCGCATCGTGTCTTCGGCCAGTTTGCGGCTGGTGGTGAGCAGGATCGCGGGGCTGTCGGGGCCATGTTCGGCCTGGCCCAGCAGGTCGGTCGCCGCGAGTTCGCCGTCGCAACCGATTTCATCGCAGATCACCAGTGTTTCGGTGGGCCCCGCGAACAGGTCGATACCTACCTTGCCAAACAATTGCCGCTTTGCTTCGGCGACATAGGCGTTGCCGGGACCAACCAATATGTCGACCGGCGCCATGCTTTGCGTGCCGATACCCATCGCCGCAACCGCCTGTATCCCGCCGAGGCAATAGATTTCGTCGGCCCCCGCCATCGCTTGCGCCGCGACGATGGCGGGGGCGGGCTTGCCCATGAATGGCGGGGCGCAGGTGACGACACGCGGAACCCCCGCGACCTTGGCCGTGATCACCGACATATGCGCCGACGCGAGCAGCGGATATTTGCCGCCGGGGACATAACAGCCTGCCGCGTTGAGGGGCAGATGTTTGTGGCCGAGCACGACGCCGGGCAGTGTTTCGACTTCAACATCGGTCATGCTGTCACGCTGAATCTGCGCGAAATTGCGGACCTGCGTCTGGGCGAATTCGATGTCTTTGAGGTCCTGGCCGGTCAATTGGTCGATGCAACCCTGAATCTCGGCGGAGGTCAGCCGATAATTGTCGCGGTCCCAATTGTCATATTTGATCGACATGTCGCGCACGGCGTCGTCACCGCGCGCCGCAATGTCGGCCAGCAGGGCTTCGACCGTGTCGCGCACCGCGCGGTCGCTGTCCGCCTTTGTCGCCGCGCTCGCGTCACGCTTCAGCCACTCTGCCATGTCATCCTCCCTGATTGCCGGCCGCTATGCGGGCGATGCCCGGTTTCGACCAATCCAATTTGTCGATCCATGCTATCGACCCTATGCCATATGGTTCGGGCGGACGGGCGTCTAGAACCGAGCCTGAGGGAGAATAGCCGATGCGTCTGGCAACTTTGTGTGATGGGTCGCCCGATGGCCGCCTGGTGGTCGTATCGCCCGATGGCGCGTGCTGTGCGCACGCATCGGCAACGACGTTACAGGCGGCGTTGGAGCAATGGGTGACTATAGGCCCTCGGCTCGAAGCGATCACGTCGTTCGACCAGCCGCTGGATGCCGGGCAGATTGTTGCCCCCTTGCCGCGCGCTTGGCAATGGCTCGACGGGTCGGCCTTTTCCAGCCACGGCGAGCTGATGGACAAGACGCTGGGCATCAACAAGCCGGCGGTTGATTTTCCGTTGATGTATCAAGGCGTGTCCGACAAATTCTATGGGCCGACCGACGATGTCGTCATGGCTGACGAAGCGCTGAGCATCGATTTTGAAGGCGAGTTCGGGATCATCACCGATTTCGTGCCGATGGGGACCAGTGCGGCCGATGCAATGGCGCATATCAAGCTGGTGGTGCAGATCAACGATTGGTCGCTGCGTGCGCTGGCGGGGCCGGAAATGAAGACCGGCTTTGGCTGGGTCCGCGCCAAGCCGCCGTGCAGCATGGCGCCTTTTGCCGTGACGCCCGACGAGCTGGGTGACCAGTGGCGCGATGGCCGCGTCTGCGCCGACTTGCTGGTCGATTGGAACGGCAAGCGGTTTGGCGCGGCCAATGGCGCGCCAATGGGCTATGGCTTTCACGAACTCGTCGCCCACGCCGCCCACACGCGCAATCTGGTCGCCGGAACAGTGATCGGGTCGGGCACCGTGTCAAACGCCAATTATCGCGAGATTGGATCGTCGTGCATCGCCGAACGGCGCGGGATCGAGATTGTCGATCTGGGCGCGCCCAAAACCGAATTCATGCGTTTTGGTGACCGCGTGCGCATGCAGGGAACGCTGGCCGACGGCCGCGCACCATTTGGCGTGATCGATCAAAAAGTGGTGGCGGCATGAGTGAAGTTTCCGATTCGGGCCTGCCCGCCATCCAGCGCCTGATCACCGGTCACGACGCCAATGGCCGCGCGGTGTTCCAGTCCGAAGATGTCACGCCGACGAAAATGATCCCGACGGGCGACGCGTCGTTCCTGTTGATCTGGACCACCGACACCGTGCCCGCCGACAATAATGACGAAACCGACGGTCGCGCACGCGACGCCGGGCTCACGCTCAATCAAGGGTCGGCGATCCGCATTGTCGACATGCTGCCGGGCAAGGAAAGCCCGATGCACCGGACCAACAGCATCGATTATGGCATTGTGATGCAGGGTGAAATCGAACTGGAACTGGACGATGGCGCACGGCGAACTGTGCGCGAAGGCGGGATCATCATCCAGCGCGGGACCAACCATTTGTGGCGCAACACCAGCGACCATGTGTGCCGCATCGCGTTCATCCTGATCGAAGCACCGGCCTATATCCACAATGGCGCACCGCTGTCCGAACATAAGCCTGAAGATGTCCACCCCGCATACCGGCAGGATGCCCGGGACGCATGACCGCCGGGGTTGCCCCAACGCCGTTTCCGCCGCCGCTGGTGGCATGGCGTTCGACCCTGATCATTTTTGTCATCACCGCGATTGCGATGGCCGACCGCATTTCGATCGCGATGCTGATCGGCCCGATCAAGCATGATTTCGGCATCGGTGATTTTCAGGCGAGTCTGTTGATCGGGCTGGCCTTCACCAGTTTTTATGTGCTGTTCCTGATGCCTATCGGCTGGGCCGCCGACCGCTTTTCACGCCGCCGCGTGCTGGCCATGTGCCTGTTCATCTGGTCGATTGCGACGATGGCGTGCGGCTGGGCCACCGGTTTTGCTTCGCTGTTCATCCTGCGCATGCTCGTGGGCGCGGGCGAAGCCGGGATGGCACCATGTTCACACGGGATTATCGGCGACAGTTTCCCGCGCGCGGCGCTGGCCAAGCCGCTGGCGATGCAGGGCATCGGCTTTCAGGTCGGATCGGCGGCCGGCGTGGCGGCGGCGGGGGCTGTGCTGGCGGCGGGCGCTGCCGGTGCCTTTCTCGGCTGGCCAGTGGTCGGCGACATGGCGCCGTGGCGGGTGGCGCTGATCGCCATCGGCCTGCCCGGGCTGCTCGCGATTGCGCTGATCGCGTGGCTGCACGACCCAAAGGAAGCGCGCTCCGGCCCGTCGGCGCAGGCGCAGCGTGCCGAACAGCCGTTCCTGCCCTTTGTCCGCAACAACCGCATCCTGGTCGCACTCGCGCTGTTGATGTCGGGGGTGTCGGCCATCGGCCTGGGCTGCGTAACCGCGTGGATTCCCGAATATCTGCAACGTGTGCACCATGTGTCGCCAATGCAGACCGGCGCGAAGCTGGGCGGGCTGCTGTTGTTTGCGGCGTTTGTCGGGCAGGGCGGCTATGCAGTGATAACCGACTGGCTGGCGGCACGCGGGGTCAGGGATTCGGCGCTGCGCGTCGGCATGGTTCCCGCGGCGCTGTCGGTGCCCGTCGCCTGGTTCGCATTTCAGGCGGCCAGCGAAGCTGACTTTCTGCGCTGGCTGACCTTGCTTTTGCTGTGTATCGCGCCGGGCAATGCGATCAGCAACACCACGGTGCAGTTGATCGCGCCGACCTTGCTGCGTTCGCGGCTGTCAGCGGCGGCAATTCTGTCGATCAGCATCATCGGCTTTACCGGCGGCCCGGCGCTGGTCGGCTGGCTCAGCCAATATATGTTCGGCGAAGCGCGGCTGGGGGACGCGCTGCAACTGGTGATGACCGCATCGATGGCCGTGTCGTTGCTGCTGATGTTTTTGCTGCGCCCGCGGCTCAAGGCCTATTTGGGCTAAGGGGATTTCTTCGCTGGCTGCATCAATCCCTGCGCCTGCATCCACGCCATGAACTGGCCGAACCACAGGTCGCTGGTTGTGCCCATCTTGCGCGAACCAAAGCCGTGATTCCCGCCCTGATAATAGTGAAATTCGACCGAACCCCCCGCCTTTTGCCAGCTCTCGATCAGCCCGAATCCCTGTTTGTTGAACAGCAAATCGTCAGACGCCATCGCCGCGAACATTGGTTGCGGACGGGGTGGCGGGGTGACCGCGACCATATAGCCATAGATGGGTGCAATGAAGTCGGGGCGTGCGTCAGCGGCATTGGCCAGCGTTGTCGACATTGTGGTCATCGCCCCCGCCGAAAAGCCCAACATGCCAACACGTTTCGGGTCAATGCGCCAAAGCTCCGCATTCGCGCGGATCATGCGTAGCGCTGTCTGTGCATCCATCGTCGCCAGGCTGACGGCACCCGCCATTTCGGGCAGCGGCCCGGCTCCTGGCGCCGCCGGCCGGAAGCGCGCAACCATTGCCTTGCCAAATTCGCTGTCGTCGTCGGGCGTTTTTTCCACCCGATATTTCAGGATAAAGGCGGCGATTCCGCGATCCGCCAGCCATCGCGCAACCGGCCAGCCTTCATTGTCCATCGACACAAATTGAAAGCCGCCGCCGGGAACGACCAGCACCGCCGCGCCATTGCCCTTGCCGCGCGCCGGCAGCACCGGGGTCAGCGTCGGGCGGGTGACATTGCGGACCATTTTCTGGTCCCAGATGCCGGACCAGACCTCGACCTGCCGTGCGTCCTCGCTGCCCGGCGCGACACCGGTATAGAGCGGGATTTCGGTCGGTGTCCTGGGCGCGGCGATACGCACCGGTTTGGGCACATCCATCGGCTGCGCCTGTGCGGCGGTGGCGGTCAGGGCGGCGGTGACCGCAGCGAGGATGAAGGGATGCCGTGTCATGCGCGTTCCGCCTCCAGTTGTTCGAGCGATTTGCCCTCGTTACGCGGTGCCCACAGCGCACCGATCAGCCCGCTGATAACCAGAAAGCCGACCAAAATCCATGCCAGCGTGGTAAAGCCGGTCGCGGTCAGCATCGGCACGAAAAAGCTGAATATGCCCAGCCCGATGCGGACGATGGCGAAACATACGCCCTGGGCCGTGGCGCGCAGCGCCGTCGGAAACTGTTCCGAACTCCACAACTGGAAAAAGCTTTGCGCGCCAAACCCGCCGCCGAACTGGAGCAGAAAGACGTGCAGCAACGCGATGGGGATAGTGAGCGGAAACAGCGCGAGCAGCGCCATGCCGATCACCTGAATGACCGCCGACGCGATGAACAACGTCCGCTGGTTCACCTTGTCCGACAGGCGCATGAATATGAAATAGATCGACGCCATGCCGATGGTGAAACTGAGCGCCTGAATCGCCGTGCTCGTCGCCTGTGACGCATCGCCGACGGTTTGCAGGATGAACGGAAAGAAAAACCCGTTGGTCCCGGCCCACAGGTTCCAAAAGCCATACATGCCGACCAGACCCAGAATCGAGGTCAAATATTTGCCTTTGAACAGCGACGACAGCGGCGGGCGCGCCGCGTCCGACTTCTGGCTGTTCTCCCACCGCTGCGATTCCTTCATCTTGGAACGCAGGAACGACAGGGCCAGCGCGATGACGAGCAGATGGGCAAAGACGATGCGCGCGCCCAGACTGCCCAGTCCGGTCAGCGCCAGGCTCATCAGCAGGACGACGACGGGGCCAAGATACCAAAGCACTTGTGCCACGCCGCTATGTTTGCCGCGCCGCTTGTCGGGGGCTTGTTCGGCGATGAGCGACCAACTGGCGGGGATGTCTGCGCCGACTGCCAGCCCGACAATGCCAAAGCCAACGACGATCATCCATGGCGCAACCGCAAAAACCAGCATCGCCATGCCAACGGCGTAAACCAGCATGTCCCACTGATAGATTTTTTTGCGGCCCAGTTTGTCGCACAGCCAACCACCGATCAACGCGCCGATCCCCGCGCCGATGGCGTTGGGGCCAAAGGCGCCGATCAAGCCGATAAAGTCGTTCGACAGGGCATAATCCTTTTGCCACAGCGTCAGCGCCACTGACCCGGCGACGATCGACCCGGCGTCGATGTAGTTGGCAAGTCCGGCAAGGATAGTGTCGCGCCAATTGTCTTTTTCGGTTGCGGCTGTGGTCATGGACAAGTGCTTTCCCGTTTTGTTCAGGCAAATATGGCGATGTCGTCGTGCCATTCGGCGCGATAGTCATCGAGACTGCGGTCAAGCGGCGCGACGCGTGTCAGCGTGCTGCGCGGCGCCAGACCCGGCAAAACCAGCCGCAGCGCCCCGAACGCCACATCAATGTCATCCGCCGCAACAAAGACATGCGTGTCGGGGCGCAGCGTCGCCAGCGCGCGCACGAAAAGTTCCGCACGGGCAAAACGGCCTTCGATCAGCAACGCCTTTCCGGCTCCGATCAGGTCAAGCGCGACATCGGTCATCAGCGCCGCATACAGCGCGGCTGCGGCCCGGCACATGTCCGCATCCTCCTGGCGGTTGATCCAGCGTCCGAAGCTGCGCGGAAAGGGTCCGCTGCCCGCAACATGGTTCGGCAATATCATCATGTCGTCCATCAGTACGTCAGCAAGCCCGTCGAGGCCGGGACTCTCGATCCGCGCTCCAAGCAACTCCATCTCGCGCCCGCCCATCCAGCGCGCCGAAGGAACGGGCGCGCCGCCTGCATCGACGTTGACCAGGCAGTCGCGCGCCTCGGGCAGTGCCGCAAGGTCGACGGGCGATGCAGGCGACCGCATGGCCACAAACCATGTGCCGGTCGAGAGTATCGTCGCCTCGGCGCCCGAAATTTCGGCAAAACCGCGCGCCGCGACCAGCGCGGCATTGCTGTCATGGATGCCGGCGTAGACATCGACGCTCGCGCCCAGCCCAAACGCGGGTTTGAGCTGGCCGACGATTTCGCCCGCCCTGACCAGCGGCGCGAACTTCGCGGCCCAGCCGCGCCGCCGTGCAAGATCGGAAAAGTCGCCAGTTGCGGGCGACCACAGGTCGCTGTGGCACCCAAGGCTGGTGACTTCGCTGACCGCGCTGCCGGACAGAAACCAGGCCCAATATTGCGCCCAGGGGACCAGTTGGACGCCGTTAAGGCTGTCGGCGTCGCGCGCTTCCAGCCAGTGGAGCTGGCTGCCGATGTTCAATCCATGCGGCAGCGCGGGTGACCCGGTGCGCGCGAACGCATCGCGCTGCGCGCGATAGCCGGCCATCACATCGTTCGGGATCGGCTGTTCATAATCGAGCGGGGCAAAGGCCAGTGCGCCATCGCGGATCGCGGCTACGCCCGCGCCGTGCCCGACCGGAATGATCGCGGCAACGTCGGCCTGCGCCGCAAGGGGGGGGAGGGTCGCACGCACCCAGTCGCCGATACCGACCACGTCGAGCACCGCCGCGCCGTCCGCTTTGTATGGCGCATTGAGCCGCGTCCGCTTGTCGATCAGCACGCCGTCGGCTGACCATAGGCTGAGCTTGCTCAGCGTCTTGCCGACATCGAGGACAATGATCGCATTCAGCCCGCTCAAGCGATTCTCCCATGATTGAAAATGATTGTTTATTGTTAAACGTGATTGAAACTAAACAGCGGAACTGCTATTGGCAAGGCTTGTTTCCACGAAATGACGGGACCCATGAACGCGCAATCCCCCATCGCCACCAAGCCTGCAATCCGCTTCGCCGTGCCCGAAAACCTTTGGAATGACGCAGGGTCCGCGCAAAAATCGCCAGCGGAGCTGTTGCTTTACCGTTCAAACCTGTTGGGCAGCGACCTGACCGTCACCAATTTCGGCGGCGGCAACACATCGGCGAAGCTTGTCGAGACCGATCCACTGACCGGCGAACCGGTCGATGTGCTGTGGGTCAAGGGTTCGGGCGGCGACATCGGTTCGATGAAGATCGACGGCTTTGCGACGCTTTATCAGGACCGATTGCTGGGGCTGGGCGCGCATTATGCTGGACCTGACGACGACGACAAGATGGTCGGCTACCTGCCGCACTGCACCTTTAACCTGAACGGCCGCGCGGCGAGCATCGACACGCCGCTGCACAGCCTGTTGCCCTTTGCTCATGTCGACCATGTCCACCCCGACGCGATTATTGCGCTGGCCGCAAGTTCGGGCGGCGCAGCGGCAACACAGGACATATGGGGCGGCCGCATTGGCTGGCTGCCATGGAAGCGGCCGGGATACACGCTGGGCGTGCAACTGCGCGATTATGTTGCGGCCAATCCGGGCCTGACTGGCGTGATGCTGGCGGGGCATGGCATCATCTGCTGGGCCGACAGCGCGCGGGCCTGTTACGACCACACGGTCGGCCTGATCGCCGATGCGGCGCGCTATCTGAACGAAAAATTGGGCGATGCGCCGGCCTTTGGCGGCACGGTGGTACCGCCGCACCCGGACCGCGCCGCCATCGTGGCGCGGCTCGCCCCGGCCCTGCGCGGGCTGATGACCGGTGCACGGGCAAAGGTGGCGCACTGGTCGGACGACGACGCTGCGCTGGAATTTGTCGGATCGCTGAGGCTGGAAATGCTGGCCGGGCTGGGGACGTCGTGCCCCGACCATTTCCTGCGCACCAAGATCCGTCCGTTGACGCTCGACCCGGCGCGGCTGGACGATCACGACTATCTCGACGAAATGGTCAGCGACTACCGCGACCGTTATGCGGGCTACTATGAACGCTGTCGCCGCGCCAATTCGCCCGCGATGCGCGACGCGAACCCCGTCGTTGTGCTGGTCCCGGGCGTTGGCCGGATCACCTTTGCAACGGACAAGGTAACGGCGCGGCTGGCGGGCGAATTTTATGGAAATGCAATCAATGTGATGCGCGGCGCCGAAGCGATCGGCGACTATATCGGCCTCGACGAACAGGAAGCGTTCGACATCGAATATTGGCTGCTAGAGGAAGCAAAGCTGCAACGCATGCCCGCGTCCAAGCCGTTGGTGGGCAAGGTTGCCTTGGTCACCGGCGCGGCGGGCGGCATCGGTGCGGCGACGGCGGCGCGGCTGATGCGCGATGGTGCCTGCGTCATGCTGCTCGACCGCGATGCGGCGGCGCTTGAAGAGGTCCGCGGCGGCTTGGCCAAGCAGTTCGGTAAGGACGTGATCCGCTCCGAGACCTGTGATGTCACTGATGAAGCGCAGGTGCAGGC
>JBEGPL010000078.1:0-6742 GCA_041181445.1 Pseudomonadota bacterium | reverse complement strand
GACATTCGAACGACCCGCAAAGGCAATCTCCGCGACGCTGGGCGGGGGCAGATGGATCAGCGTCGGTGCCGATTTCAGGAAGGTGATCGGACCGGCAAAAATCTTGCGCGCGCGCTCCGTCCGGTCGGCGACGACAGCCTCATCCTCGGCCGCGGTTTGTGCCATGTCGGGCGGCGCGGCACTCATTTTTTCGCGGGCGTCGCCGCCGCCTGTTTCAGCGCGGGATAACGGCTGTACATCCATTTCTGCTGCGCGATGGTCAGGATGTTGTTGGTGATCCAGTAAAGCAGCAGCCCGGCGGCAAAGGGCGCCATCACGAACATCAGCATCCACGGCATGATCGCAAACACCTGCGCCTGCACCGGATCGGCCGGGGCGGGGTTCAGTTTGAATTGCAGGAACATGGTGAGCCCCAGCAGCACCGCGAGCACGCCGATACCCAGCAGCGCCGGCGGATCAAAGTTCAGATAGCCGAACAGGTTCAGGATCTTCGCCGGGTCGGGCGCCGACAGATCGTTGATCCAGAGCACAAACGGCTGATGCCGCATTTCGATGGTCAGCATCAACACTTTATAGAGCGCATAAAAGATCGGAATCTGCAGGAAGATCGGCAGGCACCCGGCGAGCGGGTTGATCTTTTCCTGTTTGTACAGCCCCATCAATTCCTGTTGCAGGCGCGGCTTGTCGTCCTTGTATTTTTCCTGGATCGCTTGCATTTTCGGCTGGACGACGCGCATTTGCGCCATCGAATGAAATTGCTTTTGTGCAATCGGGAACATCAGTCCGCGGATGATGAGCGTCAGCAGCATGATGGCGACGCCGAAATTGCTGACCATGCCGAACAACCAGTCGAGCAGTGCAAATATCGGCTTTTCAAACCAGTAAAACCAGCCCCAGTCGATCGCGCGGTCGAGCTGCGGGATCGCCAGCCGGTTCTGATAATCGGTGAGCACATCCGATTCCTTGGCGCCGCTGAAAATCCGGCTGGTCACAATTTGCGACTTGCCGGGTTCGATGACCGCCGCCGCGCGGGTGAAGTTGGTCTGGAACAATTTGTTGGCATCGACGCGATATTCGGCGGCGATCTTGTCCTTCGGGTCGGCGATCACGGCCGACAGCCAATATTTGGCGGTGAAGCCGATCCAGCCGCCGGTCGAATCAAATTTGGTCTGACCCGCGTCACCCTCCACCAGGTCGGTGTAGTTGATGCGGTAATCATCCTTGGCCGCGCCGTTGAAAACACCCATCGGGCCGATATGGATCGTCCAGCTGTCATGTTCGGCGGGGTCGGTCGGCACGCCCAGCTTGTTGACCAGCGCGTAACTGCCAACGCTGACGGGCGCGGCGGCGTCGTTGGCGACTGTCTGTTTGGCGGTGATCAGATATTTGTCGTCGATCGACAATTCGATGCGAAACGTCTGACCGGTGCCATTGGCCCATGTCAGCGCAACCGGCGTCTTCGGCGTCAGGCTGGCCCCGCTCGCGGTCCACAATGTCGCCTTGCCGGGGACGGTGACGCCATTGCCCGTCCAGCCGATTTCGGCGAAATGCGCGGCCGCCGTGCCACCGGGGCTGAACAGGCGGACGGGAGGCGATTTCTTGTCGATCGTCTCGCGATATTGCACCAGCGTCAGATCGTCGATGCGCGCGCCGACCAGATTGATCGACCCGGCGACTTTGGCATTGGCTATTTTCAGGCGCGGCGATGCGGCGAGCGCGGCGGCCACGCTGGGAAAGCGGCGTTCGGATGAGGCTGCCGGAGCCGATGTGGGCGCCCCCGGTACAGCAACCGGCGCGGTTGATGCCGGGGCGACCGTCGCGGTTGCGCCGGGCGCAGCCGTTACTGTCTTGGTCACCGGCGGCTTGGGCGTCGGAAAGAACCGGTCCTGCACAAAGCTCCACCCGATCAGAATCAGGGCCGACAGCAGGACGGCGGTAATCAAATTGCGCTTGTCATCCACGCGAAACGTCTTTCATTCGGGCCGGGGGACCGGCGTTAAAATCTATTCAGGGAACCGGATCATGGCCATGCCCGCCCCACGGGTGGCAGCGCAATAGCCGCTTTGTCGCCAACCAGCCACCCTTGATCGCACCATGGCGCGACAGCGCGATAATCGCATATTGCGAACAGCTGGGATCATAGCGGCAGGTGGGCGGCAGGATGCGCGAGGGACCCATTTGCCACCCGCGCGCGACAAGAATCAACAGCCGCGCAATCATGTGGCCGCCCGCGCCGCCAGTTTGCGCGTTGCCTTGGCCAAGGCGGACTCCAGCTCGGCGGCGAGCGTTGCAAAGGGGCGCTCGATCCCGTCGGGGCGGCCGATCAGGACATGGTCGGCCCCCGCGATGCCCTGTGCGGGCAATTGCGCGCGGGCGAGGCTGCGAAAGCGGCGCTTCATCCGGTTGCGCACGACGGCGTTGCCGACTTTCTTGGACACGGTGAAACCAACGCCCATCACCGGGTC
Organism: Pseudomonadota bacterium; assembly: GCA_041181445.1. Taxonomy (GTDB): domain Bacteria; phylum Pseudomonadota; class Alphaproteobacteria; order Sphingomonadales; family Sphingomonadaceae; genus Sphingopyxis. The sequence continues at coordinate 4,277 of JBEGPL010000078.1, read as the reverse complement.
ATCGTCACCGCGCGGGCGGACGAGCAGGACAAAGCCGGGCATGGGAAAGCGCAGGCCGCGATTGGCGGCCAGAAATTCCGATCGCGCCGCCATTTTGCGGGGCGGCGCGGGCTGTGGGGAAGGCTGATTCAGGCCGACAGCTTCTTGCGGCCGCGGGCGCGGCGCGCAGCCAGCACCTTGCGACCACCGACGGTGGCCTTGCGCGCGCGAAAGCCGTGGCGCCGTTTGCGCACGAGGCGGCTGGGTTGGAAGGTGCGCTTCATCGCAGTGGCTCCGAATCAAGAATAAAAAAGGGCCGCCGAAAGCGGGCGGCCGCACATGGAGGGCGCGGATAAGCGAGCTTTTTGCGAAAGTCAATCGGCTGCGGGTGGATTCGCGCCCGCTTCGCCCTCTTTTTCCGCACGCGCCGCGCGCCGTCCGGGGCTCGCGCGGCGCAGGCCCTTGTCGGCCCAGCCGCCATAGCGCGGATGCCGCCGCTTAAAGTCGACATAACGCCGCTTGGCCCAAGCCGAATTCTGCAACGTCAGCGCCAGCCCGACGGGGAAAAGCACAAAGAATCCGGGGCCGGGCAACGGGCCGAGCAGCGGCGCGATGATCATCAACAGACAGCCGAGCAGGAACAGGCCATAGCGGACCTGTGCGTTGGTGCGCATGCGTTGGTAGAGGCCGGGACGGGGTGTCATCTTCGCGATGTGGGGGGTGCCCGGCTTCGCTTCAAGGATGCCGACGATTGCCGCCGGTCAATTCGTCAGGGCGTAGCGCGCAACTTCATCGCGGGTCAGATAATGGACATCGTCGAACCCGGTGCGGTTGGTGAACGCGTAAAAGGCGCGCGCCTGCGCGTCGCTCATCCCCATTTCGCGATAGTAATTGAGATAGTCGGCGTGGACCGGGTCACCCGCGGCAAAGTCGCGCGCTTCATATCCATCCTCGTCGCGCCAGCTGTGCACGCCGAATTCGGCGTCGTTGGCGGCGGTGCGCTTGACCCCCGCCAGAAACAGCTCGACCGCGCCCGACCGCACCGATCCGCCAGCCGGCACATGCGTCGACAGGCCCGCGCGGCGCACCATGCGCGACAGTTCAAGGTTCGCTTCATCGTCCAGACTGCCCGGGCAATCGATCATGTCGATGCGCTTCAGCGCCGGAAACGCCGCCATCATTGTCGCGAATTGACGCGGCGTGCGCGAATCGACGTCACCAACCATGCGCACGGTCGCCGAATCGATGACCTGAAACGGCCCGAAGCGGGCGATGGCGCGGGTCTGGTCGGCAAACGCTGCCAAAGGCGCATAACGCTGCGTCGCGGCGGTCTCGTCGTCGTTGGCGGCAAATGTGTCGGTGTCATTGACGCCGTCAACGACAACCCATTCGCCGTCGATCAGCTCTTCGGTGACTGTCGTGACCTCTTCCCACCGGTCCGCCGATTCGCCGGCGTGCGCCGGCGCAAAGGCCAGCGCCCCGGCGCAAGAGGCGATGATCAACAGACGGATGAAGGCGGCAAAGCGAAACATAAGACCGCTTTTCGCGCGCGCGCCTTATCGGGATGCGAATCGACACGGTTAACGCGGCCCTAGCCCTGAAACGGGACATTCGTGTTTTGGCGCGCGCGAGTCGGTCTGCTTTGACTGGGTTCAACGCTCATCCGTTCGTGATGAGGAAAGACGGAGCGCAACGATGTCTTGTCCCGAACCACTTGGCGCGGCCTCGCGGTATTTCAATCCTTCGAGACGGGCTTTCAGCCTTTGGCTTCAAGCCCTCCTCAGGACGAACGGGCCCATGTGCGTGCGCCGGTCCGAAACGGAAAAATGCTAGCCGCCCCCTTCGCACAGCGCGACCAACTGATCCGCGCACACGCCCCAGCCGTCGGCGAAGCCCATATCGGCGTGACGTTTCGCATCGGCTTCGGCCCAGTGCCGCGCGGTGGCGGTGTAGCGTGTGCCGTCGCCCTCGGCGGTGATCGCCCAGATTCCGATCATGAACGGTCCCGCCGGCATCAGATCGCCAGTGATCGCGTCGGTAAAGGCAAAGCGGTGACCCTCGTCCCATGCCAGCACGGTGCCGGGATGCGGGTGCACTTCACCGTCGGGGCCATACATGGTGCAGGTCGACGCACCGCCCGCACGGCGTTCGAGCGTTTCAAACGCGGCGCGCCATGGTTTCGGGCACCACCATGCATCAATCCGGTTGGTCATCACGTCCCATACTTTTTCGGGCGCGGCAGCGATGTGGCGGGTGATGGTCAGTGCCCAGCCATTTTCGGCGGTTGCGGTCATGCTGTTTCTCCTAAAGTCGTCGAGACGCAATGGCGCGGCGCATCAGATGGCGCATGCCCCACCGGTGGAAAGGCACGATGAAAAACAGGTACAGTTTGCCCGCGCGGTTGTGGACATTGCAAATGGTTGAAAAAGCAACCGCCGGGCCAGCCGCATCGAGTTTCAGCACCGACAGTCGGAAATCAAGATGCCGGTTGTCGCGCCCGGCGATCAATTCATGTTCGGACAGGTGATAGATTGGCCATGGCCCGATAAGGTCGCCGACCGCATAATGATCTTTGCGTTCAAATCTCTGGATCGCAGCAGCGGGGGGCACCGCCAGCCCCGCCCATGACGCCAGGCGATTGCGCACGGCCAGCATGGCCTTCACCCAGCGCGGCGAATGGCCCAACACCGCTTCGAACAGGTCGGTGACAGGCATCGCGGGCGCGCGGAGCGGTGCGCGATAACTGTCGCTGAACCACGCCGATTCAACTTTGTGGCGGTCCAGCGCGGATTCGGGCGGAACCGGACCTTCGGCCACATCCATCGTCATTCCCCCCGCACAGCCGCCTCAATCACCGCGACGTTGATCTTTTGCATTGTCATCATCGCGCCGAATGCACGCTGTGCCACATCGCCGCCAGTTGTCATCGCATCGAGCAGCACGCGCGGCGTGATCTGCCATGAAATCCCCCATTTGTCCTTGCACCATCCGCACATGCTTTCCGTGCCGCCATTGCCGATGATCGCGTTCCAGTAACGGTCGGTTTCCGCCTGATCTTCGGTCGCGATCTGAAAGGAAAAGGCTTCACTATGTTTGAATGCGGGGCCGCCGTTGAGACCATAGCAGGGAATGCCGCACACGGTGAAATGGACGACGAGGATGTCGCCCTGTCTTGCGCTCGGATTGTCGGTCGGCGCGCGCACGACCGCGCCGACCGCGCTGTCAGGGAAGGTCGCGGCATAGAAGTGCGCCGCCGCTTCGGCGTCCGTGTCATACCACACGCAAATGCTGTTTTTGGCGATGCTGCTCATGCCCGCGGTCCGACCAGCCCGAACGCTGCGCCCGCCGGGTCCATGGCGTTCAGACTAAATTCGCCGCCGGGGATCGGGTGCGGCCCGGCCAGGATCGTGCCGCCGCTGGCCTTGACCGTTTCGGTCGCCGCGTCGATATCGGCGACGCGGAAATAATAGGTCCACATCGAAACCGGCATGTCGGGCATTTTGGCCATCACCGCGCCCAAAGCAAAGCGTCCGCCGCTCGCCGCCAGAAATTCATATTTGCCCATCGGCCCCATGTCCATTTCGCCGTCCTTGGCCCAGCCGAACAGGCTGCCATAAAATGACTTTGCGGCTTCGGGGTCGGCGGTGCTGAGTTCGTTCCAGGCGCAATGGCCGACCTTGGGTTCCAGCGCGGCAAAGCTGTGGCTGCTCTCGTCCGACGCGCCCTTCATCACATAAAAGGGTGCGCCCTGCGGATCGGCGACCATCGCCATGCGGCCGACGCCGTCAATGTCCATCGCGGGCATCAGCACGCTGCCACCAAGTCCGGTGAGTTTGGCCACACAGGCATCGACGTCATCGACCCCGACATAGCCGACCCATGCGGGCCGCGCGCCATGCTCGGCCATGTCGGGCGTGATCGCCATATAGCCGCCGACACCGTCCCTGTTATCGCTGCCGTCGCCGCTGGAAAAGAAGCGGTAATCCATGCCCGGCTGGCCCGACGCCATCGACGTCCAGCCGATGACCTTGCCATAAAAATTGCCCGCCGCGTCGGCATCGCTGGTGAGCAGTTCGTACCAGATATAGTCGCCGTGTTGATTGGCCATGATATCATCCTTTCATATCGACGACCGGCGCAAAGCCGCCCCAGATCATCCGCGCACCGTCAAAAGGCATCGGGTTTTGTGCCGTGTCCATCCGCGGGTCGGTAAAGTCGGGGGCCATCATCACACCATAGGCTTTGTCGCGGGCGGCCTTGTCGGGCCATTCGATCCAGCTGAAGACGACATCCTCGTC
>JBEGPL010000077.1:0-3179 GCA_041181445.1 Pseudomonadota bacterium | reverse complement strand
CCGCGCTTTGTCGATCCCGGCGGCACGCAGCGCGGCCGCGGCGTGGCCTTTGCGTTGGAAGCCGATCCGGGCGCGGTTGGCTATCATGTGCAAATTGCGCGCGACCGCGACTTTGTCGATGTCGTGGCGTCGGCGCGCGCGGCCGATCCAAAGGTTGATTTTGGTCCGTTGACGGCGGGGCGCTATTTTGTCCGCGCCATGGCCGTCGCGCCCAGCGGATTGGAAGGGCTGCCGCAGGTCGAATCATTCGTGCGGCAGGTGCAGGCGCTCGACGCGCAGCCGGGGTTGGGCACCGCGCGCAATGTGCAGCTGTCATGGTCGCTAGGCGGCGACGCAGATGCGCGTTATCGACTCCAATTGTTTGATCTGGCCCGGCCGGACCTGCCGGTCATCGACGAACTTTCCCTGACCGGCGAGGCGCTTGGCGTTCAGAATCTGGCCGCCGGACGTTATGAATGGCGTGTGGGCCAAATTCGCGCACATGACGGAAAAATCGATGTGGACTGGACACCGCGCGAATCCTTCACCGTTGCCGAATGACAACAGCCTGATGCCGGTGCGGCTGGCGATCGAATGGCTGTTCATCATGCTGTTGTCGATTATGGCGGCGGCGGGCGTCGCCCTTGCGCCGGGCGGACAGCAATTGAGCAACTGGCTGTTCGATCAACAGCTCGCCTGGTCCGACGCGCCGACCGACCCGCGCATCATGATCGCCCAGATCGATGAGCAAAGTCTGGCATCGATAGGCCGCTGGCCATGGGACCGCCGCACGCATGCGGCGATTATCGACCGGCTTGCCGACGCCAATGTGGCCGCCATCGGCTATGATGTCCTGTTTACCGAACCGGCAGACGACGGCGGCGATGCGGCGCTGGCAGCGGCGCTAGCGCGCGCCGGACGCGTCGCCATCCCCGCCTATATTCAATATCCGGGGTTGGACGGGCGCGCTTATGATGTGGAAATGCCGGTCGCCGATCTGGTCAAAGCGGCGCGGTCGGTCGGCCACGTCAACGCCCTGTTCGACAGCGACGGGCAGGTCCGCCGCGCGCAGATGCAATTTTCCGGTCCGCCGCGATCCATACCGCATCTGATGCAGGGGCTGGCGCGCGACGTCACGGGCAAAGCCACGGTGCTGCCCGATACGCCCGTGGTGCGGCTGCGCCCCACCGGTACGGTGCCCGCCGTGGCGGTCGACGCGATTTTGCGCGGCGAAGTGCCCGCGTCGCTGCTGTCGGGCAAGATCATATTGGTCGGCGCGACGGCGCAGGGCATGGGCGATCTGCTGCCGGTGTCGGGCCCCGCCGGCAGTGTGATGCCCGGGGTCGAGGTGCAGGCCAATATCCTGAATGCCATTTTGGCCGACGCGTGGATCCGCGACGCCGGGCCCGTCAACGCGGCGCTGGTGGCGGCGGCGTTGCTGTTGCTGGTCGCGGCCAGTTACTGGCGGGTTTCGCCCAATCTGGGTCTGCTGATCACGCTGGGCGTCGGCGTTGCCGCGCTGGGGGCCACCGCGCTGGCGCTGGCGTGGCTGCACATCTGGCTGACACCATTGCCGCTGCTGGTCGGGTTGCTCATGGCCTATCCGCTGTGGAACTGGCGCCGCCTGAGCGCGCTCAACAGCTTTGTCGCCAGCGAAGCCCGCGCGCTGGATGCCGATCTGGGCCTGAGCGGACGGACCGCATCGCGGCGTGCGGGCCTGGACAGTATTGCACTGGCCGCCGGTCGCCTGCGCAGCGTGATCGGCGAATTGCGCGACCGCCGCCATTTCCTGCGCGACGTCATCGAGGCGGCCCCCGATGCGCTGTGCGTCGTCGATCCGCAGGGCCGCGTGATGATGGCCAACGAACATGCCAAACAGTTATTCGGCGGCGACGCCGAGGGCGCGATGTTGCAACCCCTGCTCGGACGGTTGTCGCGCAGTGGCAGTCAGCCAGGTCATGAAATCGAGACGGGCGACGGCCGGACGATGCTGATCAATAGCGCCGCCTTTACCGCGGCGGGTGATGCGCGCGGCGGTCATATTGTGCGGCTGGCTGACATCAGCGACCGCCGTGCCGCCGAACGCGCGCGCGACGAGGCGCTGGAATTTCTGTCGCACGACATGCGCGCGCCGCAGGCGGGGATTGTCACGCTGCTCGATGGCGCGAATCCCGACGACATGCCGGCAATTCTGGGCCGCATCCGCGGTCACGCTGATCGTGCGCTCAAATTGGCTGATGACTTTGTCCAGTTGGCGAAGCTGCGGACATTGACGCCCGAACGGATGCTCGTCGACCTGCGCGGCGTGTTCGAAGAGGCGATTGACGGCGTATATGACCTTGCGCGCGCGCGCGGCGTCACGGTGCGGCTGACCACCCCGGACGAACTGCCGCCGGTCATGGGTGATTCCGGATTGTTGGTGCGGGCGGTTGGCAATCTGATTGGCAATGCCGTCAAATATGGCAAGCCGGGCGGAGCCGTCGACTGCGCACTGTCGATCGGCGTGGCGGCGGGCGGTCCCAGCCTGTTGTGCTGCATCGATGACGACGGTCCCGGCATTCCGCCCGACCGCATGGCAGCGCTGTTCGAACGTTTTGGCGCCAGCGATGGATCTGTCGGGCTCAGCGCGGGGCTGGGGCTGGCGTTCGTCAAACGCGCGGTCGAAATGCAGGCGGGGACAATCGCCTGTACGTCCGATGCGGGTGGCACGCGCTTTCGCTTGGCGTTTCCCGTCGCCCACGACGGCGGCGGCGGCGCGTCAGCGGTCTGAACGAAGCGCGGCGGCGGCCATGTCGCGCAGGTCTCCCGCGCCCAATTCGCCGCAACGCCGCCGTTCGGCTGCGCCGCGGTGGACGATTGTGCCGGTGCGCCGGTCGGTGAGCAGGACCGTTAGACGATATGTCTGATCGCGGCACAGGTCGATGCGGTCATCGCCGGGCGCGGCGACTGCGCCGCCCGCCGGTTCCTGATATCCGACATTGTTGTTCCGGCGGGCCAAGCTGACGTCGGCCTGGATCGCGGCGTCGTCGACCAGGCGATAGCCATGTCGGGCAAGCGCGCCCCGCACCGCCGCCTCGGCCGCGCGCACGGCGGCGGGCGGCTGCGGCGCGCCGGGCAGCATCACCGGGGTTGGCGCCGATGGCGGCTGCCGGCTGGTCCCGGGCCAAATGGCGCACGCGCTCAACGTCAGGATCGCGCCC
>JBEGPL010000076.1:0-14827 GCA_041181445.1 Pseudomonadota bacterium | reverse complement strand
CGGTCCCCCTCCCCAATCAAAGATTGGGGAGGAAAGAAGCGCATGGTCCTCGCCCGCGCGCTTCTCCACCATGCGTTCCGGCCTGCGCCGGAACACGCCCTTTTCACCCTGGATCGTTAACCCCGCCCGCGCGTTCAGCGACGGTGCGCGCCAGCGATCCCGCTTTGGGCGGGGCGAACACCACGGCGGGTCCGCCCGACAGCGCCGCGCCGGGTTTGATCATCAGCAAGCGCTGCACCTTGGCGCGGAAATTGGCGAGATCCTGTCCGGCGAGCAGCGCGCGGGTGACAAAGGTCACCGACGCCGGATTCACCGCCGCGCCGTTGCGATAGAGTTCGTAATGCAGGTGCGGGCCGGTCGACAAGCCGGTCGACCCGATATAGCCGATCAGCTGGCCGCGCGCGACGCGCTGGCCGGGTGCGACCGCGATCCGGCTCATATGGCCATAACCCGACCCCAGCCCGCTGCCATGGTTGATCCGCACATAATTGCCGAAACCGCCGTGCCGCCCGGCAATGGTGACCACGCCGTCGGTGACGGCATAGATGGGCGCGCCGTAACCACCGCCGAAATCCATGCCCGAATGCATGCGCAAATAGCCCAGGATCGGGTGGCGGCGCATGCCATAGGTGGATGTGATGCGGCCACCGGTCGGCCGGGACAGTCCGCCGCGCTGTTCACCGACGCCCGAGGCTTCGAACCATTGCGTGCGGCCATCGACATTCCATTCGACCATCTGCACCCGCGCGCGGCCGTCGCGAACCAGCGCGGCATAGAGCATCTTGCCGCTTTCGCTCTCGCCGGTTTCGGCGCGGCGATGTTCGACAATGATGTCAAATTCGTCGCCTTCGCGAATGTCGCGGGCAACCGACAATTGACCCGCCATCACGCGCAAATAGCTTTGCACCGTCGTCGCCGACGCCCCGGCGGCACGCGCCGACCGGTACAGGCTGTCGCCGACGCGCGCGCGGATGCGCAGCGGCGTGGCGTCAACGGCAATCGGAATGCGGCGCATGACCAGCGCGCCGTCGATGCGTTCCATTTCAATGCGCAGGTCGAAGCGCGCACGCATCGCCAGCGCGTCGAGCGGGCGCGGCACATTGCGCGCCGGACGGCGGCCGAGCACCAGGTCGATCCGCGTGCCCGCGCCGATGTCTGCGAGCGGCACCGCCGCCGCGACCTGCGCCGCCAGTCGGCCAGCCTCGGCCCCGCCAACCCCGGCGCGTTCGAGCACGCGGGCGAAACTGTCGCCCTGTCCGTATATGGCGGTCAGTTCCAGTTGCGGCCGTTCGGGTGTTTGTGCCAGCGGCCGGACGGCATCGGTCGCCGCCATGTGCCGCCCGCTGTCGCCGCCAAACGCCAGCGGCATGATCGACTGCGCGCGCATTTCGTCAAAGTCGCGCGCGGTCATCGGCGCGGCGGCGGCGGCCTCAACCGGTTGCGCGCCCGGCGCGGTGCCAATCGCGGCGGCGCACAGCAGGACGACGGTGCCAACCCCGCGCCACCATTCGCCCGACCCGATGTTCGTGCCCAGGTCGGGAACCAGGTCGAGCGCCGCCAGCCGGTCGCGCCAGCCGCCATGCGACCCCGCGTCCTGCGCCGCGAGTCGCTGGCCAAACCCGACGCTCTGCGTCATCGACAGCGCGGCCGTCGCGGCCGTCGCGGCCGTGTGGCCCGACACATGTTCGTGGCGTTGAAACAACGGCAGCGTCCCATGCGCAGCATGCCTTGCGGCCCTGCGCCCCTCGATCAATCCCAATTGGAGCCTTTTTCTGTAAAGAAAGAGGGTTAAAGTCAATTTAATGGGTGCCCGCGCGCGTCGGACTGCGGCAAAGCGTGGCGCGCGTGCGGCTGGTTCCCGCATCCCGCGATATTCGCTTGCACCCGCGCCGCCGGAATGCGAGCGATAGCGGGCGATGCCGAACGCCCTTCACCCGCCCGTCCGCGCCGTGCTTGGCCCCACCAACACCGGCAAGACCCACCTCGCGGTCGAACGCTTGTGCGCTCACGCCAGCGGCATGATGGGCTTTCCGCTGCGCCTGCTGGCGCGCGAAGTGTATGACCGCGTCGTCGCGATCAAGGGTGCGGCGCAGGTCGCTTTGGTCACCGGCGAGGAACGGATTGTCCCCGCCCACGCCCGTTATTTGCTGTGCACAATGGAGGCGATGCCATCGCGCGGCGCCGATGTCGCCTTTGTCGCGCTCGACGAAGTGCAGTTGGCCGACGACCCCGAACGCGGCCATGTGTTTACCGACCGGCTGCTGCACGCACGCGGGCGCGAGGAAACCTTGATTCTGGGGTCGGCAACCGCATCGCGGCTGATCCGCCATCTGGTCCCCGACGCCGAACAGGTCACCCGCCCGCGCTTTTCCACCCTGCGCTATGCCGGCGGCACCAAATTGTCGCGGCTGCCCAAACGATCCGCCATCGTCGCCTTTTCGACCGACGAAGTTTACGCCATCGCCGAAATGCTGCGCCGGTTTTCGGGGGGCGCCGCGGTGGTCACCGGCGCGCTCAGCCCGCGCACCCGCAATGCGCAAGTTGCCTTGTTTCAGGCCGGTGAGGTCTATTATCTGGTCGCCACCGACGCCGTTGGCATGGGGCTGAACCTTGACGTCGACCATGTCGCCTTTGCCGGGTTCAGCAAATTTGACGGGCGGCGGCAACGGCGGCTGACGGTCGCCGAAATGGCACAGATTGCGGGCCGCGCGGGGCGCCACCAGCGCGATGGCAGCTTCGGGTCGGTGGGCCAAAGCAGCGACGGCTTTACCGCCGAGGATATCGCCGCAATCGAAAATCATCATTTCCCCGACCTGCCATCCTTTTACTGGCGCAGCAGCGACCTCGACATGTCGTCGCTGGATGCCCTGCTCGCCAGTCTGGCGGTGCTGCCCGACGACCCGCGCCTGCGCGCCGCGCCCGAAGCCATCGACCTCGCCGTGCTCCGCCGGCTCGCCGACGAGCCATCGGTGGGGGATCGCACGGCTGACCCGGCGGCCGTGGCGCGACTGTGGGACGTGTGCGGCCTGCCCGATTTCGGCAAGGCCGGGGTCGATCATCACGGTCGTGCGGTGCTGCGACTTTGGTCGCAGCTGGTTGGCGATGAAGGTCATGTTGATCCGATATGGTTCGGTGCACAGGTCAAGCGGCTCGATGTGCGCGACGGCGACGTCGATGCCATTGCCGCGCGGATCGCGGCGTGCCGCACGCTGTGTTACATCGCCCACCGCGACGATTGGCTGGCCGACGCCGCCGGCTGGGCCGAAACCACGCGCCAGTTGGAACAGCGTTTGTCCGACGGCTTGCACGATGCCCTGACCCAGCGTTTCGTCAACCGGCGCACCACCGTGCTGCTGCGCGACCTGGGCCGCGGTCACGCCAGCCTGCCGGTGGTCGTGGGCGACGACGACGCGGTGTCGGTCGATGGCGAGCATATCGGCACGCTTCAGGGCTTTCAGTTCCGCGTCGACCCCACCGCGCGCGCCGCCGATCACCGCCTGTTGCTCGCCGCCGCCGAACGCCATTTGCGCGCGCATCTGGCGGCAAAGGCCGACGCGCTGATCGCCGCCGACGACGGCGCCCTGTCGCTCAGCACCGCCGCCAACGGCACCCCCAGCATCGAATGGGCGGGGACGTCGGTCGGCTTGCTGGGCAAGGGACGGCTGTGGCGGCGGCCCGTTGTCCGGCTGACGCCGGGACTGATGTCGCTCGACCCGGTGCGCACGGCGGCGATCCGGGCGCGGCTGGAAAGCTGGCTGGCGGCACGGCTGGCGCGCGACCTGGCACCGCTGGCAGCGATGGAGGCGGTGCTCGCCGAAGCCGCGACGCCCGCGCCGCTGCGCGCGCTGCTCGCCGCCCTGATCGACCAGGGCGGACTGGCCGACCGGCGCACGGTTCAGCCCTTGCTTGCCGCGCTTGACCCGGCGCAGCGCACGGCGCTCGCCCGGCTGGGCATGGCCGTGGGTTCGCTCGACCTGTTTCATCCGGCACTGCTCAAGCCCGCGCCAACGGCGTGGCGCGTCCGACTGCACGCCTTGAACGATGGCCGCGCCACCGCCCTGCCGCCGCCGGGCAGCGTGTGCCTGTCCGCTGCGCCGGGGGCCGATGCCCACACCGAGCACGACAATCGCCGCGCCGGTTTCCGCCGCCTTGGCGGGCAATGGCTGCGCATCGACATGATCGAACGGATCGCGCGCCAGGCGCATGCCGCACGGCTGGCGCATGAAACGGGCGCGCCCGGGGCCAACGGCGACGACGACGCCGAACCCCCGCTGCCCGGCTTTACCATCGACGATGCGCTCGCCACGTCACTCGGGCTGGATGGCGATGCGCACCGCGCGCTGCTCCGCCAATTGGGCTTTCGTGCGGTTGGCGATCCCGCCACGGACCGCTGGCAATGGACCGGGCTGGCGGGCAAGCCGCAACAGCCACGCCGCAAGCGCGCCGCGCCGAACGTCGCCGCGCCCAAACCGGCGCCGACCGCGCGCGCGCGTGCGCCCAAATCGCCGCCGACGCCGCACCCGCACAGCCCGTTCGCCGGGTTGGGCGCGCTGATCGCGGCGCAGGAAAAGGCATGACGCACAACGGCGACAGCATCCGGATCGACAAATTATTGTGGTTCCTGCGCCTAGCGCCGACGCGGACACAGGCGCAGGAATGGGTCGCGGCGGGCCACATCCGCGTCAACGGCCGCCGCGTCGCACGCGCGTCCCATGCCGTCCACGCGGGCGATATCCTGACGCTGCCAACGCACAGCGGCACGCGCGTCATCACCCTTGGCGCCCTGCCCGTCCGGCGCGGGCCCCCTGCCGAAGCGCACAGCCTTTATCGCGACCATGACCTGGCCGTTGATCAGCCCCCGGGAACCGAAGCATGACAACCCGATTGACCCCCGCCGACGAAACCGCCGCGCTGCTGGCCCGCATGGGCGCGGCCGTCCCCCCGGGCAATGGCGACATCCGTGTCCGCTCACCGATCGACGGCGGCGAAATCGGCCGCATCGCCAGCACCGCGCCCGCCGCCATTGACGCCGCCTTGGCGCGCGCCGGCGCTGCCTTTGCCATCTGGCGGGGCGTCCCCGCCCCCCGGCGCGGCGAGTTGGTGCGCCGCTTTGGCGACAGGTTGCGGCACCATAAGGATGATCTGGCCCGGCTGGTCACCATCGAATGCGGCAAGCCGGTGTCGGAGGGCGCGGGCGAAGTGCAGGAAATGATCGACATTTGCGATTTCGCCGTCGGGCTGTCGCGCCAATTATACGGACTGACCATCGCCAGCGAGCGGCCCGACCACCGGATGATGGAGCAATGGCATCCGCTGGGTCCGGTGGCGGTGATCAGCGCGTTCAATTTTCCGGTCGCGGTGTGGGCGTGGAACGCCGCGCTGGCGCTGGTGTGCGGCAACAGTGTCATCTGGAAACCGTCGGAGAAAACACCGCTGACCGCAATCGCCGTGCAGGCGATGTTTGACAGCGTCGCCGCCGCCTTTGCCGACGCGCCGCCGGGGCTGGCGCAGCTGGTGATCGGCGGGCGCGACGTCGGCGAAAGTCTCGTCGGCGACCCGCGCATCGCGCTCGTCTCCGCCACCGGCAGCACGGCGATGGGCCGCGCGGTCGGCCCCGCCGTCGCCGCGCGTTTCGGCCGCAGCCTGCTCGAACTGGGCGGAAACAACGCCGCGATTGTCAGCGACCGTGCCGACCTTGACCTCGCCCTGCGCGCCGTGCTGTTTTCCGCCGTCGGCACCAGCGGCCAGCGCTGCACCAGCCTGCGCCGCCTGTTCGTCCACACTGCCGTCCACGACGATTTCGTCGCGCGGCTGGCCGCCGCCGCCGCAACGCTCGCCATCGGCGACCCGCGCGATCCGGAAAATGTCGCCGGGCCGCTGATCGACGAGGCCGCCTTTGCCGCAATGCAGGCCGCGCTCGACGAGGCCCGCGGCATGGGGGCGACGATTGCGGGCGGCCATCGCATCGCCGGGCCGGGCGCGGGCGTCTATGTCAGCCCCGCCATTGTCGCCATGCCGGAGCACAGCGGCCCGTGCCTGCGCGAGACATTTGCGCCGATCCTCTATGTCTTTCGCTATGCCGACCTGACCGACGCGATTGCGCACAACAACGACGTCGGCGCGGGCCTGTCGTCGGCGATATTCACCCGCGACCTGATCGAAGCCGAATTGTTCCTGTCATCAGCGGGCAGCGATTGCGGCATCGCCAACGTCAATATCGGCACGTCGGGGGCCGAGATCGGCGGCGCGTTCGGCGGCGAGAAAGAGACCGGCGGCGGCCGTGAAAGCGGGTCGGACGCGTGGAAAGCCTATATGCGGCGCGCGACCAACACGATCAATTACGGCCATAGCCTGCCGCTGGCGCAGGGGGTAAAGTTCGAAATTCAGGCTGAAGCGCCCTGATTCAAGGTCTAGTCATCATGTGCGCGCTTGCCCCACAACCCGTTGATGGTTAATGGCGAAACATGACCGTCACGCCGCCGACACAATCGCGCCCTGTTTTGATCGCGCCGTCGATTCTGTCGGCTGATTTTGCGCGGCTGGGCGACGAAGTCCGGGCGATCGATGCCGCCGGGGCCGACTGGGTCCATGTCGACGTCATGGACGGCCATTTCGTCCCCAACATCACCATCGGTCCGGCGGTGGTCAAGGCGCTGCGTCCGCACACCAAGCGCATCATCGACTGTCATCTGATGATCAGCCCGGTCGACAATTTTCTGGACGCCTTTGCCGACGCGGGCGCCGACATCATCACCGTCCACCCCGAAGCCGGGCCGCACACCCACCGCACGGTGCAGCGGATCAAGGCGCTGGGCAAGCGCGCGGGCATCGCGCTCAACCCGGCAACGCCCGCGAAAATGCTCGACTATCTGATCGACGAGATCGACCTGATTCTGGTGATGAGCGTCAACCCCGGGTTCGGCGGCCAGAGCTTTATCGAAAGCCAATTGCGCAAGATCAGCGCGGTGCGCAGCATGATCGACAAGTGCGGCCGCGCCATCCATCTGCAGGTCGACGGCGGCGTCGATGCCATCACCGCGCCGCGCGTCATCGCCGCCGGGGCCGATGTGCTGGTTGCGGGCACAGCGACGTTCAAGGGCGGGCCGGATCATTATGCCGCCAACATCCGCGGGCTGCGCGGCGATGGTTGACGCGGTGCTCGATGATGTCGCAGCGCTGGTGGCGCCGCCCGAAACGGCCGCCGCCGAGACCGCTGCGCCCCCGCCCCCCGCCGACGACAGTATCGAGCCCGGCAAACGCCTGATCCGCCTGCCCGCCGACCGCGGACTTTCGCTGGGCGACCGTATTTCGAACCATTTTTACCGGCTGACGTGGCGCACCCCGCTGCACGCGCTGCGGCTGAAGGGCCGGTTTCCGCTCAAGCTGCTCGGCGTGCCCGAAGACCCGCTGCCCGGCGATGCCCGCGCGGGCAAGGCGATCCGCGCCGGTTGGTTCCTGAACCGCGGTTTCAAATTGCCGCTGGCCGATCTGGATTTCGAACGGCTGACCGTCGTCGCCCCCTTTGCCGATTATCTGCACAGTTTTGGCTGGCTGCGTGATCTCGCTGCCGCCGGCGCGCATGGCGAGGCGGCGGGCATCGCCGAACCGATCGTGCGCCAGTGGCTGGCGGTCCATGGCGAAACCGTCACCGAACCCGCGTGGCGCGCCGACAACAGCGGCTGGCGCATTTTGAACTGGGCGGCACACGCGCCGATGATCCTGTCGTCGGGCGATCTGGTCTATCGTTCGGCCGTGCTCAACCACATCGCGCGCGCCGCCCGCCACCTCGACCGCGTCGCCGACAAGAGCCGCATCGGCATCCCGCAGCTCGTCGCGTGGAGCGGCATCGTCGCCGCCAGCCTGCTCATCCCCGGCGGCGAACAGCGCCAGATTTTCGGCGAGGCCGGACTGCGCAAGGCGATTGAAAGCACATTTTATGCCGATGGCGGCACGATTTCGCGCGCGCCGCACGCCCAGCTCGACGCCATCCTTGTGCTGTCGATGCTCGAACGCGTTTATGCGATGCGCCGATTGGATACGCCGCCATTTCTGCGCGAGCTGCTGGCGCGCGCCGTCCCCGCGCTGCTCGGCCTGCGCCATGGCGACGGCGGATTGGGCAGTTGGCAGGGCAGCGGCGCAACATCGGGTGCGCGGGTCGAGGCGATTGTCGCGGCCAGCGGCGTGCGCGCCCGCCCGCTGAAACAGGCCCGCGACTGGGGGTATCAGCGGATCACCGCCGGGGCCGCCGTGGTGCTGGTCGACGCCGCACCGCCGCCGGTCGCGCGGATTACCGAAGCGGGCTGTGCGTCAACGCTGGCTTTTGAACTGTCCGACGGGCCGACGCGCATCGTCGTCAATTGCGGCGGCGCGGCGCTGACCGGGGCGACCATCCCCAGCGAATTGTCAAACGGGCTGCGCACCACCGCCGCCCATTCGACGCTGACCATCGCCGACACCAACAGCACCGCCATCCTGCCCAGCGGAACATTGGGCAAGGGCGTGACCGAGGTCGAGCTCGACCGGCGCGAGACCGATCAGGGCAGCCGGCTGGAGGTCAGCCACGACGGTTATGCCAAGCGCCATGGGCTGATCCACCGCCGCCTGTTCATCCTGACGCCGACGGGCAAGGAATTGCGCGGCGAAGACATGTTGCTGCCCGCGCCGCGTAGCCGCCACAAGAATGAAAGCGCCTATGCCATCCGTTTCCACATGGGACCGGGGATCAGCGCCAGCCTGACCGCCGACAAACAGGGCGCATTGCTGCGCATTGCCGAGGGTCCGCTGTGGCAATTCCGCACGTCCGACGGGCTTTTGTCGATCGAGGACAGCCTGTGGGTCGATGGCGACGGCCGCCCCCACCCGATCGAACAACTGGTCGTCAGCGGCAATGCGCCCGCCGGCGGCGCCAGCATCGGGTGGCTGTTCAAACATATCGGGTGACGGATTTATGCCTCTCCCCTTCAGGGGAGGGGCATAAATCGGTCGGCTGGGGGATGTGACTCTTACCCCCGACGACCGCCACCGCCGGTTTGCGCTCTGCACCACAAGCGACACCCGCCTTCGCGGGAGTGACGCATGCAGAAATTACGCAATGACCGCGTCCGAATCACCCGCAGCAGGGCAATCCGCAGCACGCGCCCAGCGCGCAACAGGCGGCGGTGAATGCCGCCGGGCTGGCGGCATAGGCGGTTCCGGCAGACAATGATGCGGCCAATGCGGCCAGTTTTGCAATCATCTTCACGACGTTTCTCCTGTCATCGGCACAGCAGGTGGATGTTGCTGCCCGCATCGACAGTTTCGTCGATACCGACCGAAAGGTTACATCGACACGCGCCGTCGATCAACGGCTATACCACCGCCGCCGCTGCGTCCTTGCACGCATCCGCCTTGGCATCGCTGCTCAGCATGGTCGCGATCACAAAGCCGCCGACGACCAGAATCAGGAACGCCGCCGTCACCAGCGCCAGATATTTCTCGATAAAGGCTTTGATCGGCGCGCCGAACACGCGGAACAATATGCCGACGACCATGAACAGCACCCCGCGCGAAACGATGCTGGCGCCCAAAAAGGTCAACAGGTCCATGTGGATGAACCCGGCGGTGATCGTCAGCAGCTTGAACGGGATCGGCGTCGCGCCCTTGATCAGGATGATTTCGGCGCCATAGAGGCGCAAATAACAGGCCGCCAGCGGAAAATTATCGGCCAGGCCGAGCGCCGAGAGCATCGCGGTGCCGACGGTTTCATACAGGAAATAACCGATACCATAGCCCAAGAGCCCGCCGAGCACCGACGCCGCCGTGCACACCGCGGCAAAGCGCAGCGCTTGCTTTGGCTGTGCCAGACACATCAGCCCGAGCAGCGGATGCGGCGGGATGGGGAAAAAGCTCGCCTCCATGAAACTGAACGCCGCCAGCCACCAGATGGCATGCGGGTGCGCCGATTTGGCCATCATCCAGTCGTACAGGCGTTGCAACATGGGCGGGTCCTAACGTGAAACGATCGTCAATGCGAGGCCGCACGATCAATGCCGGAAATGGCGCATGCCGGTGAACATCATTGCCAGCCCCGCCGCGTTCGCCGCCGCGATCACCTCGTCATCGCGGATCGACCCGCCCGGCTGGATCACGCACGTCGCGCCCGCCTCCACCGCCGCCATCAGCCCGTCGGCAAAGGGAAAGAAAGCGTCGGACGCGACCGCGCTGCCGACGGTCAGCGGCGCCGCCCAGCCCGCCGTTTCGGCGGCCTCGCGCGCCTTGATCGCGGCGATCCGGGCGCTGTCACGCCGGTTCATCTGGCCCGCGCCAATCCCCGCCGTCACCCCGGCCCTGGCATAGACGATGGCGTTCGACTTGGTGTGTTTGGCGACGGTCCACGCGAACAGCGCATCGGCGATTTCGGCCTCACTCGGCGCGCGGTCGGTGACGATTTTCAGCATGTCGCGGGTCACCCGCCCATTGTCGCGGCTTTGCATCAGCCAGCCGCCCGCGATGCTCTTCACCGCCAGCCCGCCGCGCGCGGGGTCGGGCAGGTCGCCGGTAAGCAGCAGCCGCAAATTCTTCTTTTGGGCAAAAACGGCGCGCGCGTCGGCGTCGGCGTCGGGGGCGACGACGACTTCGGTAAAGATCGCGCTGATCGCCTCCGCCGTCGCCCCGTCGAGCGGGCGGTTGACGGCAATGATGCCGCCGAATGCCGACACGCTGTCGCACGCCAGCGCCGCCGCATAGGCCGCCGCAATATCGTCCCCCTGTGCAACGCCGCACGGATTGGCATGTTTGACGATGACACAGGTCGGCCGGTCACCGCGAAACTCGCTGACCAGTTCGAGCGCGGCGTCGGCGTCGTTGATATTGTTATAGCTGAGCGCCTTGCCCTGCACCTGTTCCGCCTGCGCAATGCCGCGTGCCGACGGGCCATAGGGCAGGTAGAGCGCCGCCTGTTGATGCGGATTTTCGCCATAGCGCAGCGTGCTGGCCAGCGTCGTCGTCAGCGGCAGCATGTCGGGAAACATCTTGCCCTGATCGGCAAAGGCAAACCATTGCGCGATCATGCTGTCATAGGCGGCGGTGTGGGCGAAAGCCTTGGCCGCCAGATTCTTGCGCAGCGCCAGATCGGTCGCGCCATCGTGGGCGTCCAGCGCCGCGATCACGTCGGCATAATCGTCGGGGTCGGTGACGATGGCGACGCCGGCGTGGTTCTTCGCCGCCGACCGCACCATGCTGGGGCCGCCGATGTCGATATTTTCGATGATGGTGTCACGGTCCGCACCGCGCATCACCGTATCGAGGAAGGGATAGAGGTTGACCACCACCAGGTCGATCGCGCCGATGCCGTGCGCGGTCATCGCCGCGACATGGTCGGGATTGTCGCGCACCGCCAGCAGCCCGCCATGAACCATCGGGTGCAACGTCTTGACCCGGCCGTCCATCATTTCGGGAAAGCCGGTCAGGTCGGACACGTCGCGCACGTCCAGCCCGGCTTCACGCAGCGCCTTTGCCGTGCCGCCGGTCGACACGAGTTCGACGCCGCGCGCAGCCAGCGCCGCGCCCAGATCAGCCAGCCCTGCCTTGTCGGATACAGACAGAAGTGCGCGGCGGACGGGAACCAGATCGGTCATGGCAAAATGGGCTTTCGGCTGGGAACAACGGGGGCGGTGCGCGGCCCTTAGGCAATCCGCAAGAGCCGCGCAACCGCCCCCATGCTGCCGTGCTGCTGCCGTGCTGCTGCCGTGCGGGAACCGTGCGGGAACCAAAACGGCCTTCACCGCGCCGCCGCAAACTGTCCCGACACGGGACGGGCCGCACGGCGTCAAGAATTTCTTTGTATTTTCGGGCATAAGGCGGGGTGTGATGGCGACGCGGCTTCCCCGCGCCCATCGGAAACGGACAATGCAAGCGATCACCGCCCACCCCTGGACCACGCCGCGTAACACGCGGAAAAACATGCGTTTCTGGTTGTGGCTGGCCGTGGCCGTCGCGGTCGCCACCTCTGCCGTGGCGGTCATGGCGCGCGGACTGCCGCGCTTGTCGCACGAACGCTATGCGGTCAGCGTCCCGGTCACATTCCGCCCGCACGACGAGGCCGCATGGGCGCTGCTCAATGCCGAAGATTACGCCGCCGCCATCGCCATCGACCCGACATTGCCCGACCCGTTCAGCGTCGATTATGCCGATGCCGCCACCGCGCCACCGCTCGATACCGCCCAATTGCGCGAAGAGGCCTTTGTCGGCCCGGCCGCAAAACCCTATGTTTTCAAGGCAGCGACGCCCAACGACCGCGCCCGCGCCCATTATTGCCTGACCGCCGCGCTCTATTATGAAGCCGCGTCAGAAAGCGACGACGGGATGCGCGGCGTCGCACAGGTCGTGCTCAACCGCGTGCGCCACCCCAGCTTCCCCTCCACCGTGTGCGGCGTCGTGTTCCAGGGGTCCGAGCGCGCAATCGTGTGCCAGTTCACCTTCTCATGCGATGGCGCAATGGCGCGGTCGCCCTCGGCCGGCAACTGGCAGCGCGCGAGCCGGATCGCCGCCGCCGCGCTGAACGGTCAGGTCTTTGCCTCGGTCGGGCTGGCCACCCATTATCATACGCAGGCGATCTGGCCGCGCTGGGGCAAGAGCCTGGTGATGACCAACATCGTCGGTGCGCATATTTTCCACCGCTGGCGCGGGCGCTGGGGCATGCCCGACGCGTTCCGCGTGCCTTATTCGGGGCGCGAGCCGACGCCGGGACCCTATATGCCCGTCGCCCAGCAGCTGGCGATCAAGGCCGGTCGCGGTCTGCCCACGCCCTTGGGCCCGGTCGCCGCACCCTTGCCCGGCACCGCGACATTCCCCGTCGCCGCCGCGCCGACCGCCGCGATGCCGACCGCGCCGTTGCCGCCGGTGGTGACCGGCCCCGGCCTGTCGCCGCGCGCACCGGCGGCGCCCGCGCCCAAAGCCGACTATCTCGACAGCCGCCTGAACCAGTCGGGGCAGGTCCGCGACGAGTTCAAGGGCAGCGGCGAGTGGATTCGCTGACCCCGGCGTGATATCGGGCCCGAACGGCAAGTCGGGGAGGACGCATCATGGGACATGTCAAAGGCATCGGCGGCTTATTCTTTCGCGCCCGTGACCCCGACGCGCTGGGCGCCTGGTATAAGGAATGGCTGGGCATCGGTGCGGGCTGCACAACCGACCCTGCCGTCCCGGCAGACGAATGGATGTGGCAGGTCAGCGCAGGCCCCGTGGTGTTCGCGCCGTTCAAGGCCGATACCGACTATTTTCCCACCGACCGGCAATATATGCTGAACCTGCGCGTCGATGATCTCGACGCCGTGCTCGCACCATTCCGCGCGGCGGGGGCAGCGATCATCACCGATCCGTCTTGGGACGACCCGTCAACCGGCCGCTTCGCCCGCATCCACGACCCCGAAGGCAACCCGATCGAACTGTGGGAACCGCCCGCAGCCTGACCGCAACCCGCGCGTCAGAGCGTGGCGTCGCCAAAAGTCTCCGCGATCAGCTGGAACAGCTTTGGATCGTGTCGGCGAAGCGCTTGGCGCGTGCTGACGGCGCCGTGGACGCCGTCGCCGCCGCGCGGCCCGCGCCGGTTGACGCTGAAATAGGATTGGACGCCCTCGGCCCAATAGGTGTCGGCACTGACGCGGGCATAGCTGTTCGTCCAGCGCCCGTTCCGCAACGCATGCGCATAAGCGGCGTCCAAATCCTGCGCGAAGGACTGATCGTGCGGCTTCAGCCCCAATTCGGCGACCGACGTCGCCAGCGAATAGACGAGCAGATTTTCGTTGCCATAGTCATCGGCCAGATTGGCCTCGGTCGCAACGCACAGCGGATAGGCCGGGGTCGCGCCGAACCCGGCCCAATAGCGCCCGTTCGCGCCAAGGCCAAAACGTTCCATCACGCCGGGAACCGCGCCGACGTCCACCCGCCGCGCGACAATGACGACCGCCATGCCCGCACGCCGCATCCGGGCCCTTGTCCCATAGGGCAGCCCCGCGAGCATCTTGCGTACGGTTCGGGCGGCCGAATTGAGCGTTGAGTCGTCGACTTCGGCAGACCCGACCACCGGAATCCCGCCAGCATCACGATATTGGGCATGCCAGTAATCGGTCAGGCCGAATCGGGCGTCCAAATCGGCGGTGACGGCTTTGGCGGTGCGCGCCGATGCCGAACCCATGGCCACCGCCAAGGCGAGCGCGAAGCCAGTCGCGGCGGAAAGAAACTTGACCATGCCGCTGTATGACACAGCAGCACGGTGCAAGCAATTAGCGCCCCTGGCTGCGCCAGCGTTTGACGACGCGGTCGAGGATTTCATGTTCGCCGCCGGTTTCTTTCCACAATTTGGAAAAGAGCGGGTCGCTCGACGCGGGCCGCTTTTCTTCTTCCAGATTGTCGAGGTGGACGCGGATGGGGATCGACACGCCTTCGCCGCAAATGATGCATTCGCGGTTGCGCAGCGCCGGGATCGAATCGATGAAACCGCGCGCGCCTTCGGGCATCGCCGCCTTCACAAATTGCTGATCGCGTTCGTTGTTCAGGCGCATCGAGATGATCGTGCCGCACTGCGACAGCACGCCTTCGGCCAGATCGGACGGGCGTTGAGTGATCAGGCCCAGCGAAACGCCATATTTGCGGCCTTCCTTGGCGATCCGTTCCAGAATCTTGCGGACGGCCTGACCATTGCCGACGGTTTGCGCCGGGATATAACGGTGGGCTTCCTCGCAGACGAGCAGGATGGGGCGCTGCGGCTCGCCGCGCGACCAGATCGCATAGTCAAAGGTCAAGCGCGCCAGCACGGCGACGACGACCGAGGTAATGTCTGAGGGAACCC
>JBEGPL010000075.1:0-4306 GCA_041181445.1 Pseudomonadota bacterium | reverse complement strand
ATCGGACTCGCCATCCTTGTCATCTATTTCCGCGGACGCGGCACCATCGCGGTCGACGACGCCAACCGGATGAAGGGGTGATGCCGGTGGTAGCCAGAAATTTCGTCATGCTGAACTCGGGCCAGCACAACAAGCGACCGTCTCCCGTTATTCTGAAACAAGTTCAGAATGACGAGATAGGGAATTTTGCGTGAACTCTATCGTTTTCATCGTCTTTCTGCCGCTGTTGGCGGCGCTCGTCGCGGGGTTGGGTCAGCGCGCCATTGGGCCGTTCGCGGCCAAGCTGGTGACCACCGGCGCGCTCTTTGCGTCGTGCGCTTTGTCGTGGCCGATCTTTCTGGCGTTCGTCGGAGGTTCGGCGGAGGCGCATGTCGTGCCCGTGCTGCAATGGGTTCATTCGGGCGCACTGACGTTTGACTGGGAGCTCCGGGTCGATGCGCTGACGGCGGTGATGCTGGTGGTGATCACCAGCGTGTCGGCGCTCGTCCATCTGTATAGCTGGGGCTATATGGACGAGGATCCGGACCAGCCGCGCTTCTTTGCTTATTTGTCACTGTTCACCTTT
Organism: Pseudomonadota bacterium; assembly: GCA_041181445.1. Classification (GTDB taxonomy): domain Bacteria; phylum Pseudomonadota; class Alphaproteobacteria; order Sphingomonadales; family Sphingomonadaceae; genus Sphingopyxis. The sequence goes on along the minus strand of JBEGPL010000075.1, from coordinate 3,741 downwards.
GCCATGCTGATGCTGGTGACCGCAAACAATCTGGTCCAGATGTTCTTCGGTTGGGAAGGCGTCGGGCTGGCGTCCTATCTGCTGATCGGTTTCTGGTACAAGAAGCCCAGCGCCAATGCCGCCGCGATCAAGGCGTTCGTCGTCAACCGCGTCGGCGATCTGGGTTTCATGCTCGGCATTTTCGGAACGTTTCTGGTGTTCGGGACGGTGTCGATCCCCGCGATCCTTGACGCTGCGCCGGGCATGGCGGGGTCGACCATTGGGTTCCTTGGAACGCGATGGGACACGATGACGATCCTCTGCCTTCTGCTGTTTATTGGCGCGATGGGCAAGTCGGCGCAGCTGGGGCTGCACACATGGCTGCCCGACGCGATGGAGGGGCCGACCCCGGTGTCGGCGCTGATCCACGCAGCGACCATGGTCACGGCCGGGGTGTTCATGGTGTGCCGCCTGTCGCCCATGTTCGAAACGGCACCGGTCGCGCAGGGCGTCGTGACATTCGTGGGCGCGGCCACCTGCATCTTTGCTGCAACAGTCGGGACGACGCAGTGGGACATCAAGCGGGTCATCGCCTATTCGACCTGCTCGCAGCTCGGCTACATGTTTTTTGCCGCCGGGGTCTCGGCCTACGGCGCGGCGATGTTCCACCTGTTCACCCACGCCTTTTTCAAAGCGCTGCTGTTCCTGGGGGCCGGTTCGGTCATCCATGCGATGCATCATGAACAGGACATGCGGTACTATGGCGCTCTGCGTAAAAGCATCCCGCTGACCTATTGGGCGATGATGGCGGGAACGCTGGCGATCACCGGCGTCGGCATCGTCGGCATCGCGGGCTTTGCCGGTTTCTATTCAAAGGACGCCATTTTGGAGGCGGCCTTTGCCAGCGGGCCGAACGGCGTCATGGCATTCTGGGTTGGTATATTGGCGGCGCTGTTGACCAGTTTTTACAGCTGGCGGCTGATCTTTCTGACCTTCTTTGGCAAGGCGCGCTGGATAGAGAGCGCGCATATTCAGCACAGCGTCCACAAGACGCCCGAGACTGCTGCGGACAGCACCGGCGGATACCACCCGCACGAAAGCCCGTGGACGATGCTTGTGCCGTTGGGCCTGCTCAGCGTTGGCGCGGTGTTTGCGGGCTGGGCCTTCCACCATAGTTTTATCGATGCCGAACAGGGCGCGCAGTTCTGGAAGGGCGCGCTCGCGTTCGATGCGCATCTGATGCATGCGATGCACGAGGTGCCGTTGTGGGTGAAATGGATGCCGTTCGCCGTAATGGCATCGGGCCTTTTCCTCGCGTGGAACAGCTATATTCGCAACACCAGTCTGCCCGCAAAGTTCGTCGCGCAATTTGGCGTGCTGCATAATTTTCTGTTCAACAAATGGTATTTCGACGAGCTTTATGACCGAATTTTCGTCAAGCCGGCGTTCTGGCTCGGCCGCCTGTTCTGGAAACGCGGCGACGAAGGCGTCATCGACCGCTTTGGCCCGAACGGCATCGCTGCGCTGGTACAGGGCGGCACGCGGCTCGCGGTTCGGTTTCAGTCGGGATATCTCTATGGCTATGCGTTCGTGATGCTGCTTGGGCTGGTCGGGCTGGTCAGCTGGGTCATGGTGACAGTCAAATGAACGCGCTCGGTTTCCCTATTTTGGGCTTGATGCTCGCGGTGCCGATGGCCGCAGCAATCGCGTGCCTGTTCATCGATGCGCGGCTGGCGCGGATGATCGCGCTGGGCGCGACGCTCGCCAATCTGGCGCTTGGTATTTTCCTGTGGATGCAGTTCGACACGGGCGGCGCGCAGTGGCAGTTCGTCGAGCGCGCCGCCGTTTTTGGCCGGTTCAACTGGGCGCTGGGCATCGACGGCATCGCGCTGATGCTCATCATCCTGTCTGTATTCCTGATGCCGCTGTGCATCCTGGCAAGCTGGGAAGCGATTACCGAGCGCGTGCCGCTCTACATGGCCAGCTTCCTGCTGATGGAAGTGATCATGATCGGCGTGTTCAGCGCGCAGGACATATTGCTTTTCTACATCTTCTTCGAGGCCGGACTGATCCCGATGTATTTCATCATCGGCATCTGGGGCGGCGCGAACCGCAAATATGCCGCATTCAAATTCTTTCTCTACACCTTGCTCGGATCGGTGCTGATGCTGCTCGCGATCATGTGGATGACCATCGAAGCGGGGACGACGGACATCCCGACGCTGATGGCCTATGATTTCCCGCATGGTGCACAGACGTGGCTGTGGCTCGCTTTCTTTGCCAGTTTCGCGGTCAAGATGCCGATGTGGCCGGTGCACACATGGCTGCCCGACGCGCATGTTCAGGCGCCGACGGCGGGTTCGGTCATTTTGGCGGGCGTGCTGCTGAAAATGGGTGGCTATGGCTTCCTGCGCTTCTCGCTGCCGATGTTCCCCTTTGCCTCGGCCGAGTTGATGGGACTGGTGTTCGCGCTGTCGATGATCGCGGTCGTCGTCACCAGCCTGATCGCGCTGGTGCAAAGCGACATGAAAAAGCTGATCGCCTATTCGTCGGTGGCGCATATGGCGATTGTCACCGCCGGACTGTTCGCGCTCAACCAACAGGGGATCGAGGGCGCGCTGATCGTCATGCTCAGCCATGGCCTTGTTTCGGGCGCGCTGTTCCTGTGCGTCGGCGTGATATACGACCGGCTGCATACACGCGAAATCGACCGCTACGGCGGGCTTGCCGTCAATATGCCGGCCTATGCGCTGTTCTTTATGCTGTTCACCATGGCGTCAATCGGCCTGCCCGGGACCAGCGGCTTTGTCGGCGAATTTTTGAGTATCGCGGGCATTTACGACGCGTCGAGCTGGGTCGCATTCATATGCACCACCGGCATCATATTGGGCGCCGCTTACATGCTCTACCTCTATCGCCGCGTCGTCTTTGGCGCGCTGGTTAAGGAAGACGTCGCCGCGATGCCCGACCTGTCACTGCGCGAATGGGCGATTTTGGCGCCAATTGCGGCAGCGGTGCTGTGGATGGGCATCTATCCCGAAAGCTTCCTCGCGCCGATGCGCGGCGATGTGACTGCGCTGGTGGCGCGCGTCGCCGACGCGAGGCCGATGGGTGACGCAATGCTGATGGCGGCCAAGGTCAAACCCGAACCCGCGAAAGCCGCACATAGCGGCGGAGAGCATCAATGAACGCTGACCTGACCCTGGTCGCCCCCGAACTTGTGCTGACGATTGGCGGGCTTATCGTGCTGATGATCGGCGCGTTCGTCGGCGACCGCGCCGTCACCCTTTACCAGACCGTCGCTATCGTGACGCTGGTCGCGGCGATTGCTGTGGTCCATCTGGTCGCGGGGCAGGGTAGTGCGTTCGCAGGCACCATGGCCATCGACGCTTTTTCGGGCTTTGCCAAAACGCTGATCTATGCGGCGTGCGCGGTGTGCATTGCCATCGCCCCGCGATTCTTCGGGCCAAATGCGATGCGCGCCGAATATCCCGTGCTGATCCTGTTCGCCGCGCTTGGCATGGGAGTGATGACCAGCGCGTCCGACCTGATGACGCTCTATGTCGGGCTCGAACTCAACAGTCTGGCGGCTTATGTGCTCGCCAGTTTCCTGCGCGATGACGACCGCTCGGCGGAGGCGGGGCTGAAATATTTCGTCCTTGGCGCGTTGGCCAGCGGCATCCTGCTCTATGGCATCTCGCTGCTCTATGGCTTTTCGGGGACGACGACCTTTGCGGGTATTGCGGCGGCGGCGACGGGCGA
>JBEGPL010000074.1:0-4835 GCA_041181445.1 Pseudomonadota bacterium | reverse complement strand
CCAGCGCACAAAAAAGACCCCGGGGCGGCGACGCTCCGGGGTTTTTCGTTGCGCATGGCGGTCGCCCATGCTGGACGAGACATTCGCTCAAATCGGAAAAAGGGTGCGGTCGCGCGCCGCGAGGTTGCACCCGTGCACTGGGTTGGCGGGCGGCAACGCACAAACAAAAATGGTGCCCGAGGGCGGGATCGAACCACCGACACTACGATTTTCAGTCGTATGCTCTACCAACTGAGCTACTCGGGCACACCGCCAGCGCCATGCCATGGCCGCTCGCGAAGCCGCGCCTATAAGCAGGCGAAACACCGCTGTCCATAGCCTGTTGCGTCAGCCTTCATTTTCATCGCTGCTGCCGTCCTCGGCGGCCTCGACCACCGGCACGCGATACCCTTCACCGAACCAGCTGAGCAAGTCACGGTCGCGGCACCCCTTGCTGCAAAAGGGTTTGAAAGCCGCCACGCGCGGCTTTTTGCACAGCGGGCACAGGTCAGGCCGGGATGACATGGACATGGCCATAGCCGCGCTGGGCCGGATCGCCAACCAGCATGACCGGGGCGCCGAGCGCGGATTGCAGCGCCGCAATCTCGTGACTGCGGTCGGCCAGAAATGCAACGACCGCGGGCGCCGCGACCAGACGGCGAGTCCCCACCCCCTGCGACCGCGCGGCTTCGCGCAGCAGCGCCACCGCAAGGCTTTCGACCGTGAGCCGCCCCGGGTGCGTGCCGCACAGGATTTCGGGCAACGACAGCCGCGCGCGCGGACGGATAATCTGGGCAAAGCCAAAGCCGTTGATCGCGGTGCGTTCGTGCTGGCCCAGCGGGACGCACGCCGCCGCCAGCGCCGCGTCGATGCTGTGCCGCGCGGCGCGGTCGGCCATCGACACAAAGTCGATTCCGACCGGCCCGCCGATGTCGAACAGGCGGATCAGGCGCCCGATTTCCGACGCGGCGGCCAGATTGACCATGTGCGCGTCACCCTCTCCATCGACATCGATCATCGTCATCGCGCGCGTCCGTTCGATGCTGAGCGCGCCGCCATTGAAACGATGTTCGGTCTCTGCCGCGCCATCGACAATCGCATCAAAATCGGCGTCATCAAGCGCGCCGGGTGCGATCCGCACCGTCGGCGCAGCCGGGCCCAGCAACGCCGCGACATTCTGCGCCGCCGCCGCATCCGCCACGATGATCGCGTCGGCGTCCGCCGCAAATTCACGCAGCGCATGTTCCCACGGCTCGCCGCTGAAGCGCCAGCCCGGCTGGGCGTCCGGCGCTTCGCCGGTCGGGCGCACCAGCGCGCGTTTCCAGCGTCCGGGTTCAGGGATGGGCGGACGCGTCATGGCGACGGCGACGCGCGCGCCCTCCGCCAGCCCCGCCGCTGGCCGCACCAGCACATCGTCACCAAAGCCCAGCGTCGCCAGCACCCCGCCCGCGCCGCGCGCTGTAATCCGCGCGGTATAATGTTCGCCCGCCGCCATCAGCGCCTGTTCGGGATGACGCGGGCGGATGACGCGGAAATCGGCGATACTGCCACCGACGGTGATGGCCAACCGGACCTCGCCCGGTCCCTGATCCCACAGCAAGTGCCGCGTGGGCGTCATGCGCCGGTGATCCCCGCCGCCGCCAGCAACGCCGCCGTTTCAAAGAGTGGCAGGCCGACGACGCCCGAATAACTGCCGCCGATCAAGCGCACGAACGCCGCCGCGCGGCCCTGCACCGCATAGCCGCCCGCCTTGCCCTCGCCCTCGCCGCTGGCGGCATAGGCTGCGATTTCGGCGTCGCTCAGCCGCTTGAACGCGACGATGGTTTCGGACAGGCGCGTGCGCATCATGCCGTCCGCATCGATGACGGCAATCGCGCTCAGCACCCGGTGCCGCCGCCCCGACAGCAGGCGCAGGCAGGCAGTCACCTCACCCGCATCGGCGGCGCGCGGCAATATCCGCCGCCCCGCCGCAACCACCGTGTCACCCGCCAGCACGACCGCGCCGTCGCCGCGCGGTACCGCCGCCGCCTTCGCCGCCGCCATGCGCAGCGCATAGACGCGCGGAAGCTCCGCCCGGTGGGGGGTTTCATCGATGTCGGGGGCGGCGATCACATCGGGCACCAGCCCGATCTGTTCCAGCAGCGCATGGCGGCGCGGCGATGTCGACGCCAGGATCAGGGTCAACGCCATCGCGTGCACATCCGCCTATTTGAAACGATAAGTGATCCGACCCTTGGTCAGGTCATAGGGGGTCAGTTCGACAAGAACTTCGTCACCCACAAGCACGCGAATGCGGTTTTTACGCATCTTTCCAGCGGTATGACCCAATACTTCGTGGTCATTTTCCAGCTTCACGCGGAACATGGCGTTGGGCAACAGCTCAACCACCTGCCCCCGCATTTCCAAAAGTTCTTCTTTCGCCATCAATCCTCTGTGTCGCTAAAATCCGTGGGATGCGCGCCCATAACCGCAATCGTCCACAAAGGAAAGCGCGGTGATGTTCGGGGGGATCAGGCCTCAACCCCAAACCGGCGCAGTGCGCGCCACAGTGTTGATCGCACCACGGCGTGGCGCGGCCAGCGCGGCGGCATGCCGGGGTTCAGGCCAAATTTGCGCAGCCATTTATTTGCGGCGTGCGCCTCTGCCTCGCGGTAACTCCAGGTGGAGCGCCAGGTGATCGACAGCGACACCGACACCGCCGCGCCGTTGCGCACATAATGCGGAGCCATCACCGGCACATGGATCGCTTCGCCGGGGTGCAGCGCCACCACGGTTTGGCCGCGTGCCATGCCGTCGTTCCAGTCAAGGTTGCGCGATCCGCCGCTGTGATAGCGTTCATGATCCTGCGGCGCCGCAAATGCGGGGTCGCCGGCGGGAAAGACATGCATCGCCTTTTCGCCGCGGATCTGCATCAGGATGTTATGTTCGGGGTCGAAATGAAAGGGCGTCATCGACCCGGGTGACGAGATGAAGATGAATCCCTGCGGCGTCAACATCGGCCCGGTCTGTGGTTCGACCACCATGCGGATTTCCTCCAGCAGGTCGAGCAGCAGGGCGCGATAGGCATCGTCCTTTTCGATATTCTTCAGCACCGCCCAGCTTTTGTTCGTTTCGATCGAGCGGATCGTTTCGACAATGCTCAGCCCGTTGGCCGGGACGTCCTCGGGACGGATGCCGATGGGCAGATTGTCGGCGCGGTTAAATTCGACATCGGCCGGGTCCATCCGCCCTGCAAGTTCCGCAATCGCGTCGGCACTCAGCATCGCGTGCGACGTCAGGCTGTGCAGCAGATGTTCGGGCCGCAGTGGGTAACAGCTTTTCAGCATCGCCAGCGCCGACATTGGAAAGGCGCGGCCGCGCGTGAAATAATGTTCCATATTCATGACAAAGCTTCCTGTTTCCATGTCCTGACCCGCGCCCAGCCCGCTTCGGCAAGCGATTGCGCCGCAAAGGCGGCGCGGTTCCATCCGCCTGCCAGCGGCACATTTACCCACACCAGCGCGCGGCGTTCCATCCACAGGCTGTCGATCATCGGATGGTCGGGCGCGGCGCAGCTGTCGACCCAGCCCAGCCCCGGCCGTGTCAGCATCTCCAGATTGGCCTGTTGCAACAGCACGCCCGGCGAAAAGCGCGCCAGATCCTCGTCGAACGCGGTCTTGAACGAAAAGCCCCCACCGCCACGATAAAAACTGATCAGCATCGCAATCGGCCGCCCGTCGAGATCGATGGCGCGCAGGTCGAGCATGTCCGGCTGCGCTGCCGCCCCCGCCATGATCCGCCGGAACCAGCCCTCGGTATCTGCGCCGGACTGCAATGCCGATCCGTTCGCGCCCTTCCACCCGCGCGCTTCGAGCGCCAGAAAAGCATCGACCCACGGGGTCAGGTCATCATCCGCCGCCCAGCGGCGATGGCTGATCACGCCCAGTTCGGCCAGCCGGTTCGCCTGTCGCCGCAATTCCTTGCGTTTTTTGCTGCGCACGGCGGCTTCCCAATAATCGGCGGGCGACAGGTCTGATTGCAGCAGCGCGCGCACTTCGCGGTGGACGACCGGGCACGGACGGCCCAGCCCGGCCGCTGCGCCCTGCAACGCGGTGTGAAGCGGCCCGCCTTCGGTCAGTTGCGCCACATGCAGCAGAGCGCGGGCGAAAGGCGCGGCGTCGATCGCCGCCAGCGCCGCGCGCCAGAACGCTGCCTCCTGTCCCGCGCGGACCAGCGGCGCGCCGTGAAAGGCGTTGGCATGGCGCCAATTGGTGACATGGCGGCGCGGCAAGCGGCCATAATGGTCGGCGAGCGCGACCGGCATCAGCCCGATCAGCGCCCCTGCCGCGTCGTGGATGCACAGCAACCTCACCGCGCCTTCGGGGTCGAACGCGGCGAGCGCGGGTGCGAGGCACCAGCGTTCGGCAAAGACATTGGGCTCGCTGGCTCCCTGCGCCAAATCGTCCCACCCGGCGGCCAGCGCCGCATCAACCGACGCCGGTTCGCGCCACGACGCGGTGCAAGGCGCGCCAACGCCTGCCAACGCCCGCGTTGCGACGCGCAAGGCCAACGGCGCGTTCACGCGATGCCCAAGGAAGAAATACCCCACATGCGCAGCACTTTAGCCGTTGAAGGTAAAGAGATTCTCGCCAAAACGCGATTTGGTCCATTTTGGGTCAGATTATGACTGTTTTCGCGTCGTCAGCGCCACCCCCGCGCTGGCGCGGGCTAAATTCCGAACAGCTTTGCCAGCGATTTTTCCATCATCAATATCTGCCAGATCAGGCGGCTATGGTCCGACCGGCCCGACTGGTGCGCCGCGACGATCCGCGCGACCTCTGCCATGTCGAACCAGCCCGTCCGGGCGAGCGTTGCCG
>JBEGPL010000073.1:0-4282 GCA_041181445.1 Pseudomonadota bacterium | reverse complement strand
CGACAGCCTGCTCGCTGATCCCGAGCTGCGCAGCGAAACGGTCGGTGGGCTGGCCAGCCGCGTGTCGGTGCACCGCGCCGTGCGCGCGGCGCTGCACCAGCGGCAGGTCGATTTTGCCCAGCAGCCCGGCGGCGCGGTGCTCGACGGGCGCGACATCGGCACGGTGATCGCGCCGCACGCCGATGCCAAACTGTTCGTCACCGCCAGCGTCGCTGCGCGGGCCGAGCGGCGTTATCGTGAGATGCAGGCGCAGGGCCGCGATGTGTCGCGCGCGGACATGACCGCCGACCTCACCGCACGCGATGCGCGCGACCGGACGCGCAAAGTGGCACCGCTGGTTGCAGCGACTGATGCCGCCTTGCTCGATACGACCGAACGTAACGCCGCCTCCGCCATAGCAGAGGCGCTCCGGCTGGTCGAAATGCAGCTGGCCGCAGGCGGCTAGCCCCCCGAAAATCCTTGCAATTTGGTGGCCCGTTGCCTAAGGGCCGCGCGTCCCAGGCAGCTTGCGCTTCCAAAGACCCTTGTCCCGGCATCCGGTCGGACGAGGCCTCGGCTTCTTTTGGCCCGCCACGGCAATGGTGCCTTGGCGGAGAAAAGACCAGCGGACACAACCGCTTGGCCGGAAACATTGATATAAGGACGTAAAATCCATGGCCACTCAGGCTTTTCCGACGCGCGACGATTTTGCCGCGCTGCTCGACGACATGCTGGGGGGTGCCGATGGCGGCTTTGAAGGCCGCGTTGTCAAAGGCACCGTTACCGCAATTGAAAATGATCACGCCGTTATCGACATCGGGCTGAAGAGCGAAGGCCGCGTGCCTTTGCGCGAATTCGCCATGCCGGGGCAGAAATCCGACCTCGCCGTCGGTGACGAAGTCGAAGTCTATGTCGACCGCGTTGAGAACGCCAATGGCGAAACGATGCTGTCGCGCGACCGCGCCCGCCGTGAAGCCGCATGGGACCGGCTGGAAGAAGAATTCCGCAAGGAAGTCCGCGTTGACGGTGTCATCTTTGGCCGCGTCAAGGGCGGTTTCACCGTCGATCTGGGCGGCGCCGTGGCGTTCCTGCCCGGCAGTCAGGTCGATATCCGCCCCGTGCGCGATGTCGGCCCGTTGATGGACCTGCCGCAGCCGTTCCAGATTCTGAAGATGGATCGCCGCCGCGGCAATATTGTTGTGTCGCGCCGCGCCATTTTGGAAGAAACGCGCGCCGAACAGCGTTCGGGCCTGATCCAGAACCTCGCCGAAGGCCAGATCATCGAGGGCGCCGTCAAGAACATCACCGATTATGGTGCGTTCGTTGATCTGGGCGGTATCGACGGCCTGCTCCACGTCACCGACATGAGCTACAAGCGGATCAACCATCCGTCTGAAGTCATCAACATCGGCGACACCGTGCGCGTGCAGATCGTCCGCATCAACAAGGAAACGCAGCGGATCAGCCTGGGCATGAAGCAGCTCGACAGCGATCCGTGGGAAGGCGCCATGGCGAAATATCCGATCGGCGCCAAGCTGACCGGCAATGTCACCAACATCACCGATTATGGCGCGTTCGTCGAACTGGAAGCGGGCATCGAAGGTCTGGTCCATGTCAGCGAAATGTCGTGGGTCAAAAAGAATGTCCACCCGGGCAAGATCGTTTCGACCAGCCAGGAAGTCAATGTCATCGTTCTGGAAGTCGACAGCGAAAAGCGTCGCATCTCGCTGGGCCTGAAACAGGCACAGTCGAACCCGTGGGGCTATTTCGCCGAAAACAACCCGGTTGGCGCGGTCGTCGAAGGCGAAGTCAAGAATGCGACCGAATTCGGCCTGTTCATCGGCCTGCCCGGCGACGTCGACGGCATGGTCCACATGTCCGATATTGCATGGGGCATTTCGGGTGAGGAAGCGCTTCACCTTCACCGCAAGGGCGAAATGGTTCAGGTCGTGGTGCTCGACGTCGATGTCGAAAAGGAACGTATCAGCCTGGGCATGAAGCAGCTCGAAAAGGGTGCGCCCACTGTCGGTGCGGCCACCGGCGGCGCCAGCGCGGTCAAGAAGAACGATGTCGTCACCGTCACCGTATTGGAAGTCCGCGACAACGGTCTGGAAGTCCAATCGGGCGATGATGGCCTGACCGGCTTTATCAAGCGCGCCGACCTTGGCCGTGATCGCGACGAACAACGCCCCGACCGCTTTCAGGTCGGACAGAAGTTCGATGCGATGGTCATCGGTTTCGACCGCTCGAAAAAGCCGAATTTCTCGGTCAAGGCGATGCAGATCGCCGAGGAAAAAGCAGCTGTGGCCCAATATGGGTCATCGGATTCGGGCGCCTCACTCGGCGACATTCTTGGCGAAGCACTGAAGGCCCGCAAGGACAGCTAAGCGTCCGAGGTTCCACGTCAAACCACCTTCAGAGGGGCTCGCTGGCACGGCCAGCGAGCCCCTTTTTTTGGGCCAAAGACAAAGCCGATGTCCCGCGCCGCCCGAATTGATTTCACTGTCACTTTGAGGCATCATCCTGCGGCCCGGTTAATGCGGGATAAGCAGTATTGCAGCACGACATTTCAACAATTTCGCACCATTTGTGCATCGTGCTGTCAGAAAGAACAGTCGCGCCAGCAGGGGAAAAGGCATGATCCGTTCAGAGCTCGTTCAAAAACTTGCGAATGAAAACAAAGACTTGAAGCAGACAGAGGTCGAACAAATCATCGATTTGTTTTTTGATTCCATCGTCGATCAACTCGCCCGGGGTGGGCGCGTGGAGTTGCGTGGATTCGGGGCGTTTTCGACTCGCTCGCGCGACTCGCGCACCGGTCGCAACCCGCGCACCGGCGAAGTCGTGGCCGTCGACGCCAAGAAAGTGCCCTATTTCAAGCCCGGTAAGGAAATCCGCGAGCGATTAAACGACTGACGTCGCGCGGCTCAGGCCTTCGACAAATTTTTGCCCATACCAAGGCAACATCGCTTGACCCGCGCGGCGCGTTCGGGCTTTGATCGAACGCGTGTGCGGATGTGGCGGAACCGGTAGACGCAGCAGACTTAAAATCTGCTATCCTTTTGGGTGTGCGGGTTCGAGTCCCGCCGTCCGCACCAGCCTGACGTCCTTCTTGTTCGCGCTGGCACTCACTGCGTGCCAGTCGGCGGTGCCGGACGCCGCTGCGGACAAGGCGCGCGCGGCGGCGGAAAAAGGCACGCTGCGGCGGGCCATGGATGCCGATGTCAAATCGCTTGATCCGCAAAAAGTCTCTGACCTCGCGTCGCTGCGCGTCGCCGCCGATCAGTTCGACGGCCTGACGCGTTTCGACGGGTCCGGCGCCGTGGTGCCCGCGCTGGCGGCAAGATGGCTGGTCAGCGCCGATGGTCGTGTCTGGCGCTTCACAATGGACCCAGAGCGCCGCTTTTCGGATGGCACCGCAATCACGGCGAGCATCTGGGCCGCCAGCTTTGCGCGATTGCGCAAACCGGCGACCTTGGCCCCTGCCGCGTCGCTGTTCGACCCGATTGCAGCCGTCATGGTGCCCGACAACCGCACCATTGTCATCCGCCTGCACGCCCCCTTCCCGGCCTTGCCCGCGTTGCTGGCGCATCCCGCCGCTGCAGCACTGCCGCTTCACCGGATCGCGGCGCGCGGCGGCGATTGGACGGCCGACCGCCCAATGGTCACCAGCGGCGCGTATCGCACGCGCAAATGGGTGTTGAACCGGGCACTTGAATTGGAAAGCAGTCCCTTTGCATCCGGCCGCCGCGCCCAGCCGCCGCGCGTCACCTGGATCCCAATCGACGATCCGCTGACGGGCATCCGCGCCTTTGCCACCAACCAAATTGACATATTGAGCGAATTTCCGGCATCGCGCGTTGCCGCGCTGCGCGCCGAATTTGGGACGGCCCTGCACAACAGCCCCAGCCTGGGCACATATTATTTTGCTTTCAACACGCGGCGCCCGCCCTTTGCCGACGTGCGTATCCGGCGCGCGCTGGCGATGGTCGTCGACCGCGACTGGATTGCGCGGAATATCGTCGGCGCGGGGGTGACACCCGCCGACGCGCTGGTGCCGCCGGACTTGTCATCCGCGACGCCGCGCCCCTTTTGGGCTGGCTGGAGCAAGACAAAGAAGCAGGCCGAAGCCCGCGCCTTGCTGGCGGCGGCCGGCTATGGGCCTGCCCGCCCGCTTGTCTTTGACATCCGTTTCAACAGCAGCGCCGAACATCGCCGCGTCGCGGTCGCACTGGCGGCAATGTGGCGCCCGCTGAACGTCGAGGCGCGTATGTTCAACAGCGAGGCGAGCCTGCATTTCGCG
>JBEGPL010000072.1:0-6878 GCA_041181445.1 Pseudomonadota bacterium | reverse complement strand
CATCGCCCCCGCCTTCAAACAGCGGTCGGCGAGCAAAATGTCGGCGGTGACGACAATGGCGCGCGCGTCGGCCGCCTCCGCGATCCAGTCGTCAGCGGCGTCAAAGCCGTCGCTGACCACGACGCGGGTCACCAACGGATGTTCGGGGATGCGGATGCGCGCATTGCTGACGATGACCACCGCGATGCCCAGCCGCCACGCGACGCGGTACACCTCGTCCTTCACCGGGCAAGCATCGGCATCGACCAGGATGCGGACGGGCGCGGTCATGGCTTAGGGGCGCGGTTTGCCGCGAAACGGTTTGCCGCCGCCCGGGCCGTCGCGGCGCGGACCGCCGGGGCCACCAGGGCCGCGTGCGGGTCCGCCACCGGGGCGGTCGCGGCGCGGCGGGCGGGCGCTGCCGCCGCCGGGGCCGGTGAACGGTTTGGCGGAGAGCGACCGGCGCGGGCCATCGCCCGTCGGCGCGGGTGCGGACAGGTCGCGCGGCACCGAATCGCCCGGCTTTGGCTGACGCGGCGCGGGCGGGCGCGGCGCGTCGTCGCGGCGTCCTTGTTCTCGGGGCCGATGCTCGCGCTGGCTATGCTCGCGGGGGCTATGCTCGCGAGGGCTATGCTCGCGCGGGCCACGATCGCGCGGACCGCGGTCGCCGCGCGGGCCGTGCGCGCGGGCGTTGCTGCGCGCCGCATCGCGCGGGCTGCCGTCCGATGCTTCGATGACAATGCCGTCGTCGGGGTCTTCGGCGGCGGTGCGGATCAGCGCGGCGGCAAAGCGGTCGGCGGCGGCGCGCGGAATGTCGAACATCGTTTCATGCTGGCCGATCTTGATCGCGCCCACTTCATTCTTGGTCACATGGCCGCGGCGGCACAGCAAGGGCAGGATCCAGCGCGCATCGGCATTTTGCGCGCGGCCGATGTTGAGCCGGAACCAGACGGTGTCGTCAAAACCGTCGCGCTTGTTCTGGACGCGCGGCGGCGCGGTGCTGGCGTCGACCATTTCCTCCAGCGCGGGCATTTTGGCGCGGTGCGCCTGAACCAGCGCGACGGCAATCGCATCGGCGCTGAGCATTTTTTGCACGCGCATCGCGATGACCTTGTCCTCCTCGTCGGCCTCGACTGGCTGGGTCAGCGCGGTGATCAAGCGTTCGCGGTCGTTGGCGTTGATGTCGTCGCGCGTCGGCGCGTTTTTCCATTCGGCCTCGATCCGCGCGCCGCGCAGCATCATTTCGACGCGCCGCCGCCGCGGATAGGGGACGATGAGCACCGCGGTGCCCTTTTTGCCCGCGCGCCCGGTGCGGCCCGACCGGTGCTGGAGCGCCTCGGCATCGCGCGGCAGTTCGACATGGATGACCAGGCTGAGCGTGGGCAGGTCGATGCCGCGCGCGGCGACATCGGTTGCGACGCACACCCGGGCGCGGCGATCACGCAGCGCCTGCAACGCGGCGTTGCGTTCATTCTGGCTATGCTCGCCCGACAGCGCGACGGCGTGGAACCCGCGCTCGATCAGGCTGGCGTGCAGATGGCGGACATTGTCGCGCGTCGCGCAGAACAGCATCGCCGATTCGGCCTCGTGAAAGCGCAGCAGGTTGACGACGGCATTTTCGATGTCGGCGGGGGCGACGGTCACCGCCTGATAGGCGATGTCGCCGTGGCCGCGGTCTTCGCCCACGGTCGAAATGCGCAGCGCGTCGCGCTGATAGCGTTTCGCCAGCGCGACAATCGGTTTGGGCATGGTCGCCGAAAACAGCAAGGTGCGGCGGCCAGCGGGTGTGGCGTCGAGGATTTCTTCCAGATCCTCGCGGAACCCCATGTCCAGCATCTCGTCGGCTTCGTCGAGCACCGCCACGCGCACCGCCGACAGGTCGAGCGCGCCGCGTTCGAGGTGATCGCGCAGCCGCCCCGGCGTGCCGACGACAATCTGTGCGCCGCTGGCCAGACTGCGCCGTTCACGCGACGCATCCATGCCGCCGACACAGGTGACAATGCGCGCGCGCGCCTTGGCATACAGCCATTCAAGCTCGCGGCTGACCTGGAGCGCCAATTCGCGCGTCGGCGCGATCAGCAGCGCGAGTGGCGCAGGCGCATAGGGGCACGCGCCATCCTCGATCAGCTGGTCGGCCATCGCGATGCCGAACGCCACCGTCTTGCCCGAACCGGTCTGCGCCGAAACGATCAGGTCGCGGCCGTGCGCCTCTGGCTCCATGACAGCGGCCTGAACAAGCGAAGGGGCGGTATAGCCGCGCGCAGCGATCGCTTCGCCAAGAAGCGGGGAGATTGTCGAAAAGGGCATCGCGCCCCTTAGGCGTGTAGGGCGAGAAAGGAAAGGGGGCGCGAGGGGTGAGGCGTGCGCGCTGATCGGCTTCAAATCGCGACTGGACCTGGACCAAGGCAGGCGCCGGGTCGGAGCGTCGCCGTCACGTCGAATGCAGCGACATTGTCGTGAGGGGTGGCGGAACGACGAAGGAGAAGAAGAATGAAGAATCTCACGCAAAGGCGCAAAGGCGCAAAGCCCTTAACCGTCGGTGTTTTGATGATTGTTGGCGATCCGCTTGACCCCTTCTTTGAACGTTTCCCCACCAAAGTTCATCAACAGTCCAAGCGGAAGGTCGAGCAAGCGCAGATACGTCAGCACTTGCTTGCCATGGAGCGGCGATAGCCGCTCAACTGATTTTAGCTCGATCAAGAGCTGCTTTTCGATCAAAAGATCGACTCAAAAGCCTTCGGCAAGTTTGATACCTTCATAATGAATCGGGATAACCGCCTGACGTTCGACATGGAGGCCAAGCCGCCGCAACTTGTCCGCCATCACCGCTTCATAAACGGATTCCAGCAATCCAGGCCCCAGCCCCTTGTGAAGATGAAAACCGCAATCGACGCAGATTCGGGCCAATTCTTCAATCTTCACGCATCGGTCCCTTGTCTTTGCGCCTTTGCGCCTTTGCGTGAGAAAATTTCAGCACCGACATTTCCGCTCAAGGCACCAGCACCGTGTCCATCGCTTCCGGCAACATGTCGGGGTAATCGGTGTTGTAATGCAGCCCGCGGCTTTCGTGCCGCGCCAGTGCGCTGCGCACGATCAGGTCGGCGGTCTGGAGCAGGTTTCTGAGCTCGATCAGGTCGGTGGTCACGCGGAAGTGGCCGTAATAATCCGCCACTTCGTCGGACAACATGCGGATGCGGTGGGCGGCGCGTTCGAGCCGCTTGGTGGTGCGCACGATGCCGACATAATTCCACATGAAGCGGCGGATTTCGGTCCAATTCTGTTTGATCACCACTTCTTCGTCGCTGTCGGTGACGCGGCTGGCGTCCCACGCGCGGATTGGCGGCGGTTCGCCAAGTTCGTCCCAGCGCGCCAGCATGTCGCGCGCGGCGGCGTCGCCGAACACGAAACATTCGAGCAGGCTGTTCGACGCCAGCCGGTTGGCGCCGTGCAGTCCGCTCTCGCTGACCTCACCCGCCGCATACAGCCCGGGCAGGTCGGTGCGGCCATTGAGGTCGATCAGCACGCCGCCGCAGGTATAATGCTGCGCCGGCACGACCGGGATCGGGTCGGTGGTCATGTCGATGCCCAGCCCGATCAGCTTTTCATAGATGTTGGGGAAATGACCGCGCACGAAATCAGGGTCCTTGGCGCTGATGTCGAGATGGACATAGTCGAGCCCGAATCGTTTGATCTGGTCATCGTTCGCGCGCGCCACCACGTCGCGCGGGGCGAGTTCGGCGCGCGGGTCATAATCGGGCATGTAACGGTGGCCGGTCAGCGGATGTTTGAGGATGCCGCCTTCGCCGCGCACCGCCTCTGTCACCAGAAAATTCTTGACGTCGAGGTTGTAGAGGCAGGTCGGGTGGAACTGCATCATTTCCATGTTCGACACGCGCGCGCCCGCGCGCCACGCCATCGCGATGCCGTCGCCGGTTGCGCCGCGCGGGGCGGTCGAAAACAGGTAGCACCGCCCCGCGCCGCTGGTCGCCAGCAAGGTCGCGCGCCCGGAATAGGCGTGGACCTGCCCCGTTTGCTGGTCGAGCGCATAAACGCCCCAGACGCGGCCCGACCCCGAATAGCGTTCCTCGTGCCGCCCCGTGATCAGGTCGATCGCGGCGCGGTTGGGCACCAGCGTGATGTTGGGATTTTCCTCCGCCGCCTTCAGCAGCGCCGCCTGCACCGCCCAGCCGGTCGCGTCGTCGACATGGACGATGCGGCGGTGCGAATGGCCGCCCTCGCGCGTCAGGTGGAGCGCTTCGGCATCCTTGTTGAACGGTACGCCGAGGGCCACCAGTCGCTCGATTGCGGCGGGGGCGCTTTCGATGACAAACTCCACCGTTTCGCGCCGGTTGAGCCCCGCCCCCGCGACCATCGTGTCGTCGATATGGTTTTCAAATGTGTCGCCCGCGTCGAGCACGGCGGCAATGCCGCCCTGCGCCCACGCCGTCGATCCGCTGCGCAAATCACCCTTGGCCAGCACGACGACGCGGCATTTTTCGGCGAGCACCAGCGCGGCGGTCAGCCCGGCGGCGCCCGACCCGACAATGACGACGTCATGGGACTGGCCAGAACTCACGCCGCCGCCGCCGGGGCGCGGGTCAGGTTCAGGAATACATCCTCCAGATCGGGCTCGCGCGTCGACACATCGACGATGCGGTGGCCCTGCGCCTGTACCGCCGCCAGCACTTCGCCGGCGTTGGTGCGGTCCTGGCTGTATGTGATGGTGAGCGTGCGTGCGCCGCCCAATTCAACCTTTCCGAAACAATCATGCGCGGGCAGCGCGGTCATGTCTTCCGCGAGCGTGAGCACCACCGCCTTCTCGCGCCCCATCGCCACCATTTCGCGCGTCGGCATGTTGGCGATCAACCGGCCATGGTTGATGATCGCGATCCGGTCGCACAATTGTTCGGCTTCCTCCAGATAATGGGTGGTCAGCACCACGGTCACGCCGCGCGCGTTGAGCAGTTTGACATAATCCCACAATATCTGGCGCAGTTCGATGTCGACCCCGGCGGTGGGTTCATCGAGCACCAGCACCGGGGGCGAATGGACCATCGCCTTTGCCACCAGCAAGCGCCGCTTCATCCCGCCCGACAGCGTGCGGGCATAGGCGTCGGCCTTATCCTCCAGATGCACCGCGCGCAGCAATTCATGGCTGATCCGTCTTGCCTTGGGCACGGCATAAAAGCCCGCCTGATTCTCCAGCGTTTCGAGCGGGGTGAAAAACGGGTCGAAGACGATTTCCTGCGGCACGATGCCGATCGAATTTTTGGCGTTGCGCGGATTGTCGTCGATGTCAAAGCCCCAGATGCTCGCGCGCCCCGCCGTCTTGCGCACCAGCCCCGCCAAAATGTTGATCAAGGTCGATTTGCCCGCGCCATTGGGACCGAGCAGCCCGAAAATCTGGCCGCGCGGCACGTCAAAGCTGACATTGTCGAGTGCAACCTTGCCCCCGGCATAGGTTTTGCTGACACCGTCGATGCGGATGGCGATATTGGGATCGATCATGACTATCGTCCATAGCGGGCGATGGCGTCCGCGAAAAGGGGCGCATGACCGACACGATACCCCGCGCTTTTACCTCTGGTTAACCACAATAATTCACGTCGAATTACGCTGGCCGGGCCTATACCAAAGCCGTGGGACCAGTCCATTCTCTTTGCCGCATGCGCGTGACGTATGCCCGGCTGTTGCCGATCCTGCTCGCGGGCCTGTTGTGGCCGGTAGGCGCCGCGCACGCGCAGGCGTCCGACACCGAAGCCGCCGACGCGCACGCGATCATCCTGCGCTTTGCCAGTATCGTTCAGACGCAAGAGCTTGATTTCGGCGACATTGTCCGCAGTCGGACGCTGGCCGGAACGGTCACAATTTCGCCGACGGGCACGCGCACGTCGACCGGCGGCGTGACGCCGATCCTCAATACGTTCAGCGCCGCGCGCTTTATCGGGCTGGGCACGCGCAACCGCAACGTGCTGCTCAATGTCGTGCCGAATCAGGTGAACATCACCAACGGCACCGGCGCGACAATGCGCGTCGACAATTTCACGATTGGCAATCTTTCGGGGCTGACGCGGCAGGGCAATTCGAACAATTACCGGATCAACGCCGCCAACGGCCAGATCGCGTTCAGCGTCGGCGCGCGCATCTCGGTCGCCGCCAATCAGGCCGCCGGCCAATATAGCGGCACATATCAGATCGTGTTCAACTATCAGTGAGGCCAGACCGCGCGTGTCCGCCGATTGCACAGCCGCCGACGCCTTGCTATGCGCCGCTGCATGACCATGCCCCCGCCCGAAAGTTTCCGCGTCGCCAAAACCCGCATCGCCTGTGACGGCACCGGCGACGGCACGATCAGCCCTGCGCTGGGCCACCCGCGCGTCTGGCTGGAAATTGATCCCGACGTGGGTTTCGCCGAATGCGGCTATTGCGACCGGCGCTTCATCCTGATCGGCGGTATCGCCGACGTGTCGGCGGCATGAGCGACCTCGCCGATCCGCGCCGCTTTCTCTATCGCGCCGACGCGCTCGACCCTGATCTGGCTCAGCGGCTGACGCGCGATGCACTGGCGCGCGCCGACGACGGCGAGCTTTATCTGCAATATCGCGCGAGCGAGAGTTTCGGTTTTGACGACGGCCGCTTGAAGACCGCCGATTATTCGACCGATGCCGGGTTCGGCCTGCGCGCGGTGTCGGGCGAGATGACCGGCTTTGCCCACGCCAGCGACATCAGCGCCGCCGCCATCCGCCGCGCTGCGGAGACGCTGGCGCTGCTCGACCCGGCGAGTGCGCCGCCATCGGCGCCGCCGCCGCGCACCAACCGCCGCCTGTATGACGACGCCAATCCGCTCGACCTGATCCCCTTTGCCAAAAAAGTCGCGCTGTGCGAGGCGATTGACGCCG
>JBEGPL010000071.1:0-2840 GCA_041181445.1 Pseudomonadota bacterium | reverse complement strand
CGTCGAGCGCGGTGGCGCGCACGCAGCCGCTGGTCGACAGGCCGGTGATCATCAGCGTGTCGACCTGCATCGCGGTCAGCGTCGCGGCGAGGTGCGTGCCGAAAAAGGCCGACGCATATTGCTTGGTCACCACCAGTTCGCCGTCGACGGGCATCAGGCTGGACGGGAATGCGCCCATCGGCGACCCGCGTTCGAACAGTTTGAGCGCGGGCACTTTGCGGTAAAATATCCCGCCATCGGCGCCCCCGGGCGTATATTCGACATTGGTGAACAGCACCGGGATGCCCGCGCCGCGCGCCGCGCGCAGCAAGCGTTCGTTGCTCGCCAGCGCGTCCTCGACCCCGGCATAGAGCGGCGATGCGGGGTCGAGATAGGCGACGACAAAATCGACGATGATCAGCGCAGGGCGCTGGCCGAACGGCAAATGCCCGTCGAACGCGCCCTTGTAATTTTCGGTGAGGGCGGAGGTCATGCTTTCCGCCCCAAACTTAGATTGGGGAGGATAAAGGCGGCACCGAAATTCTCGCCCGCGGTCATATCGCCCCCGCCGCGCGCAGATCGTCAAGCGCCGCCGCATCGAGCCCGAGCAACCCGCCATAGATTTCGGCATTGTGCTGCCCCACCACCGACGGCGCGGGGGTGCGCACGCTCGACGGCGTCGCCGACAGGCGCGGCACGACATTCTGCATCTTCAGCGGACCATGGCGTTCGGTTTCGACCGTGATGATCGCCTCGCGCGCCTGAAAATGCGGGTCGGCGATCATTTCGGGCGCGCGGTACACTTTGCCCGCCGGGATCGAATGTTCGATCATCAGCGCATCGACCTGGGCAATGGTCAGCGTCCGCGTCCAGTCGTCGATGCGTTTGTCGAGTTCGACCTGATGATGGCCGCGCGCGATGTGCGTCGCGTAACGCGCGTCGGCCGACAATTCGCTCTGGCCCATTGCGGCGGCCAACCGCGCGAAAATCGCGTCATTGTTTGCGCCGATCATATATTCGCCGTCGCTGCACATATAGACGTTCGACGGCGCGATGCCGGGCAGGAAGCTGCCCGACCGTTCGCGGATGATGCCCATCAGATCATATTCGGGGACAACGCTTTCCATGACCTGCAACACCGATTCATACAGCGCGGTGTCGACCACCTGACCCGCCCCGGTCGCTGCGCGCGCGTGCAGCGCGGCGAGCACGCCCATACAGCCATAGCTGGCGCACAGCGTATCGCCGATGGAAATGCCCATGCGGCTGGGCGGGCGATCAGGCTCGCCGACGATATAGCGCCAGCCGCCCATCGCCTCGCCAATGCCGCCAAATCCCGCGCGGCTGCTATACGGGCCGGTCTGGCCGTAACCCGACATGCGCGCGATGATCAGCCGCGGGTTGATCGCGTGGAGCGCATCGGGACCAAGCCCCCATTTTTCCAGCGTGCCGGGCTTGAAATTCTCGACCAGGACGTCGGCATGGACAATCAGATCGCGGACCAATTGCTGCCCTGCCGCGATGCGCAAATTCGCCGACACCGATTTCTTGTTGCGCGCGATGACTTCCCAATTGACCTTGGTTTCGCCCTGACCCCAGTTGCGCATCGGGTCGCCCGCGCCCGGCGGCTCGACCTTGATCACCTCGGCGCCCATGTCGCCCAGCAATTGCCCGCAAAAGGGACCGGCGAGCAGCTGGCCCATTTCGACGACGCGAATGTCTTTCAAGGCACCCCGGTTTTCCATGTCGCTTACTCGGCGGCTTCGGCGAATGCCCATGTCGGCGCGGTCGGCGCGGGCAGGCCGGTTTCGGCTTCGCAATTGGCGCGCAATTCGGCAATCGGTGGGCCATAGTTGAACAGCGGCAGCTCGCCGCGTGCGCTGCGGATTGTTGCACGCAGCGCGTCGGTCGCGGCGGCGTCAACCACGCCATTGTCATCGGCGACGACGCCATAGGCGCGCGCGCCCGCCGACGTCACCAGCCCTTGCGTAATTTCCTTGCCGACCAGTGCGGCATCCCGGTCGAGCGCATCGCCCCAGCCGCCGCCGCCCCAGGTGATGAAATGCAGCTGGTCGCCGACCTCGACATGAACATCCTCGACCTTGTTGCCGACGATAATTTCAGTGCCGTCGGGTTTTTCGATGATCTTGCGCGCGCGCTGGCCCGGGTCGCCGCCGTTGACGCCCCACGGCGGGACGAACCAGCGGTCGTCGTGGATCGAAATCGTGCCGCTGGCCAGAAAGCGATATGTCATGCGGATGCCGTTTCCGCCGCGGTGCAGCCCCGCGCCGCCGCTGTCGGGTTCGGTTTCATAGCGTTCGATGATCAGCGGGAAATAGCGTTCCAGAAATTCGTTGGGGACATTGGTGAACCCCGGCCACAGCGAATGTCCGTCGGGTCCATCGCCCAGCGGCCGTCCGGGGATGCCGCCAAAGCCGATCTGGAAAAGCTGGAACCAGTCGCCGCCCTTGCCGGGGCGTTGATCATTGCCCGAGTAAAAGACGTGCGGCGACGAACTGAAGCCGGCGGCGTTCAGGAATTCGGGCGTTTTCTGGCCCAGCAAGCCACCAAGGATGTCGAAAATCCGCCCCAGCGCATGGGTGCGGCCCGACAGCGCGGCGGGGAATTTGGGCTTGAGCAGCGACCCTTCGGGGATGCGCACGTCGATCAGGTCGTAAAAGCCGTCGTTGAACAATATCTGCGGGTCAAAGACCATGATCATATAGATGCCAAAGAACATCTTGAACATATTCTCGTTCAGGTAAAAATTGATCGCCGCGTCGCTCTGCGGATCGGTGCCGTCGAAATCCAGCACCACCTTGTCGCCTACCCGGCTCATGGTGCAGCGGATTTTGTAGGGG
>JBEGPL010000070.1:0-4762 GCA_041181445.1 Pseudomonadota bacterium | reverse complement strand
CGCGGCGCGCGGCTGACGCAATTGCTGAAACAGGCTCAGTTCCAACCGATGCCGTTCGAAGAACAGACCGCGTCGATCTTTGCCGGGACCAACGGTTACCTCGACACGGTCGCGGTGAACGATGTGACGCGTTACGAAGGCGCGATGCTGTCATACCTGCGCAGCGACCATGCCGACGTGCTGAAGGCAATCCGCGATACCAAGGACCTGGGCGACGACGCCAAAAAGGGTCTGGTCGCGGCGCTGACCGCCTTTGCGAAGATTTTTGCGTAATCCAACCCTCGTCACCCCCGCGCAGGCGGGGGCCCATCTCCTGACCCATCGGTCCGGAGGCCAAGTCTGGAGATAGATTGCCGCCTACGCGGGAATGACGAAACAAGGGAAGCTAAGCCGAAATGGCATCGTTGAAAGAACTTAAAGGCCGGATCGGGTCGGTCAAATCGACCCAGAAGATCACCAAGGCCAAAAAGATGGTTGCGGCGGCCAAGCTGCGCAAGGCGCAGGCGGCGGCTGAGGCCGCGCGCCCTTATGCCAAGCGGCTGGAAGGCGTGGTCGCGAGCCTCGCGTCGAAAGTCGGCGTGAGCGACAGCGCGCCCAAGCTGCTCAGCGGTTCGGGCAAGGCGGACACCCACCTGCTCGTCGTGCTCAACAGCGACCGCGGGCTGGCCGGGGCGTTCAACAGCAATATCGTCAAGGCCGCGCGCGACACCGCCAACGCGCTGATTGCCGAGGGCAAGACGGTCAAATTCTACCTCGTCGGGCGCAAGGGCCGTCCGGTCATCAACCGGCTGTTCCCCGGCATGATCGCCCATCAATATGACACGACGGGCATGCGCGAAGTGGGGTTTGAACAGGCCCGGATCATCGCCGCCGAGGTCATGGACATGTTCGGCAGCGGCCAGTTCGACGTCGCGCATCTATTTTATTCCAAGTTCCGTTCGGCGCTGGTGCAGGAAGCCACCGGCGGCCAGATGATCCCGGTCGCGCCGCCGACCGAGGCATTTGCCGCGTCGGACGCTGCGGTCGAATATGAGCCCGGCGAAGAAGAAATCCTGGCCGATCTGTTGCCGCGCAACGTGACCACGCAAATCTTCACCGGCTTGCTCGAAAATGCGGCGTCCGAACAGGGCGCATCGATGACCGCGATGGACAATGCCACGCGCAACGCCGGCGACCTGATCAACAAGCTGACTATCCAGTATAACCGCAGCCGTCAGGCCGCGATCACCACCGAACTCGTCGAAATTATTTCGGGCGCGGAAGCGCTGTAGAAGCACGGAAGGGCGCGCCGAAGCGCTCTAAACGAACAACCCAAGGAAGAAGACCATGGCCACCGCAACCCCCGCCGCCAAAAAGCCCGCTGCCAAAAAAGCCGCCGCGCCCGCAAAGGCCGCTGCCCCGAAAAAGGCTGCCGCTGCCCCGAAATCGGTCATCGCCGCCGGTGCGACCGGCCAGATTTCGCAGATCATCGGCGCCGTCGTCGACGTGCGGTTCAGCGGCACCCTGCCCGCGATTCTGAACGCGCTGGAAACCGACAATAATGGCAACCGGCTCGTCCTCGAAGTTGCCCAGCATCTGGGTGAAAACACCGTCCGCACCATCGCCATGGACGCGACCGAGGGCCTGACCCGCGGTCAGCCGGTGCGCGACACGGGCAGCCAGATTCGCGTGCCCGTCGGCCCGATGACACTGGGCCGCATCCTCAACGTCATCGGCGAGCCGATCGACGAACAGGGCCCGGTGGGCGCCGCGACGACCGCGCCGATCCATGCCGAAGCGCCGCTGTTCGTCGACCAGTCGACCGACACCAGCATCCTCGTCACCGGCATCAAGGTGATCGACCTGCTCGCGCCTTATGCCAAGGGCGGCAAAATCGGCCTGTTCGGCGGCGCGGGCGTCGGCAAAACCGTGCTGATTCAGGAACTGATCAACAATATCGCCAAGGGTCACGGCGGCACCAGCGTGTTCGCGGGCGTCGGCGAGCGCACCCGCGAAGGCAATGACCTCTATCATGAATTCCTCGACGCGGGCGTGATCGCCAAGGACAAGGACGGCAACCCGACCCCCGAGGGCAGCAAGGTCGCGCTGGTGTTCGGCCAGATGAACGAACCGCCGGGCGCACGCGCGCGCGTCGCGCTGTCGGGGCTGACCATCGCCGAATATTTCCGCGATGTGGAGGGCCAGGACGTGCTGTTCTTCGTCGACAATATCTTCCGCTTTACCCAGGCGGGTTCGGAAGTGTCGGCGCTGCTCGGTCGCATCCCCTCGGCCGTGGGTTATCAACCGACACTGGCCACCGACATGGGCCAGTTGCAGGAACGCATCACATCGACGAACAAGGGTTCGATCACATCGGTGCAGGCCATTTACGTGCCTGCCGACGATTTGACCGATCCGGCGCCCGCCACCTCGTTCGCCCATTTGGACGCGACGACCGTGCTCAACCGCGCAATCTCGGAACTCGGCATCTATCCGGCGGTTGATCCGCTCGATTCGACCAGCCGCGTGCTCGAACCGCGCGTCGTGGGTCAGGAACATTATGAAACGGCCCGCCGCGTTCAGGAAACGCTGCAAAAATATAAGTCGCTCCAGGACATCATCGCCATTCTGGGCATGGATGAGCTGAGCGAAGAGGATAAGCTGACCGTCGCGCGCGCGCGCAAGATCCAGCGCTTCCTGTCCCAGCCGTTCCACGTTGCCGAAGTGTTCACCAACATCCCCGGCAAGTTCGTCGCGGTCGAAGACACGATCAAATCGTTCAAGGCGGTGGTCGACGGCGAATATGACCATCTGCCCGAAAGCGCATTCTATATGGTCGGCGGCATCGACGAAGCCATCGCCAAAGCGCAGAAAATGGCGGAAGACGCGTAAGGAAACCCATCGCCCCTCCCTCTTCAGGGGAAGGGTTGGGGTGGGGGCTGTCGGCGTTATGCTGGGCCTCTTAAACCCCACCCCGCTGCGACTGGGCCCCGGATCAAGTCCGGGGCAAGTCACACTGCCCCTCCCCTAAAGAGGAGGGGGGAAGGAAATTGAAATGGCATTGCACTTCGAACTCGTCACCCCCGCCCGCCTCGTCCGTTCGGACGATGTCCATATGGTCACCGTGCCGGGGGCCGAGGGCGACTTTTCGGTGCTGGAGGGCCACGCGCCGTTCATGTCGACGATGCGCAATGGCGATCTGGTGATTTACACCAGCGCCGGGGCCGCGCCCGAAACCATCGCGATCGAGGGCGGCTTTGCCGAGGTCAACGAGGGCGGACTGACCGTGCTCGCCGAGCGCGTCACCGCCGACTGATCAGCTGCTATAGCCGTACCGCTGCCACACCGCAGCCGTGCCGCTGTGCTCACCCGCCCATCGGCGCGTAAGTCCATTCCTGCGCCTGGCTGCCGTCCATCAGCGAGGTGCGCGCCTTGAGCAGCTTGCCGTCGCGCCAATAGCGGATCCGCTGCGGATAATCATGCGCCGGGTTGGCAAATTCGATCATCTGCGCGTCCGAAGCGACCATCGGAAAATAGCTGGCAGGATTCCCAAAGGGCTGCGCGACAAAAACCAGCGTGCCATCGGGCATCCGGACGATGCGGGTATGTTCGAAAACGTCGATCCGTTCGCCGTCGCCCATCCGCGCCGCGCCGATCATCAGCCCGCCGCGCGGCGGGGTCCAAAACTCATCGGCCCACACGCCCCCGGCGGCGCCCCGTTCATCGGCCTGAACCCAGGCCCCGGCGAGCCAGCCCGGCAACGCCGCGATGGTGTCCGACGCCGACAGGGGCATCGCCAGCGTCAGCGCGCCAAGTGTGGCAATTCCCGCCTTGATGATCGCATTCATACCCGTTCTCCGCGCCCTGCACCCGCCGAACGATACCAGAGCCACAGCCCCGATCCAATGATGATCGCGGTCCCCAGCACCGCAGCCGCGTCCGGCCAGTCGCCAAACCAGACCAGACCAATCAGCGTCGCTGCAATGATCTGGACATAGACGGTGGGTGCGATCGCCGCCGCCGTCGCCCGCGACGTCGCCGCATAAACCAGCATATGCGCGCCGCTCGCGCTGACCGCCACCAACGCACAGCGCGCGATCACCGACGCCGGCGGCCAGCCGATGTGCCATGCCGCGATCCCGCTGACATGGCCCGCCAGCGCTGCGACGCTCAGCACGACAAAGGCGATCGCCGCGACGAAAAATTGCGCGGCCAATGGCGATGTATCGCCCGCCGCCATCCGGTTGCCCGTCATCAAAAAGGCCATCCCCAGCCCGGCGGCAAGCGGCAGGAGCGCGGCCAGCCCGAGCAGTTCGACATTGGGGCGCAGCACGATCATCACCCCGACAAAGGCCAAAATCGTCGCATTCACCGTCGCGCGCGCCGGGCGCTCGCCCAGCAGCCATGCAGAAACAAAAGCGGTCAGCATCGGATTGACGAACTGGATCGCCGTCGCCTCGGCCAGAGGCATCACAAACACGGCAAGGAAAAACAGCAATGACGCGGCGGCCAGCGCGCCGCCGCGCAAAATCTGGACGCCCCAGCGCGGCGGCACAAAGGCGCGCGGGCCTTCGCGCCACAACAATAATGCGCCGAGCCCCGCCGTGCCGAAACCAAAGCGCAGCGCGGCCACGGCGGTCCCCGGCCAGGCCCCCGCCATGGTCTTGATCACCGCATCACCGAGCGACAGCAAGGCAAAGCCGGCCAGGCCGTAAAGATAAGCGGAACGCAGGCGGGCAGCATGGGGCACGAACGGCACAGCCTTTCTGGCCGGAATACGGAC
>JBEGPL010000069.1:0-3108 GCA_041181445.1 Pseudomonadota bacterium | reverse complement strand
GCACGGACGCTGTCGAGCACCGAATAGGCGGCGGGCCGGGTCGCCAGATAGGGGTGACCGCCATAGACACCCAGCCCCTGATAATCGGATGCCACGACCGCATAGCCCTGCGCCAGCCAATGGTTGAGATAGGCGGCGTCACGCGGAGAGCGGGCGTTGAATGACGGCGCACAAAGGTCGGCGACGCCCACCGTGCCATGCGCCCACGCAATCACCGGCCAGCCGCCCTTTTGCGGCGCCCCGGCGGGAACGAAAATTGCACCCGACACGGCGATGGGGGTCGTTCCGTCGACACCATCGGTCGAGGAATAGAGGATGCGGATGCTGCGCGCGGCTTTTTCGAGCGATTGGGCCGGCGTCAGAGCCTCTGTCCGGATCAGCCTTCCAGGCCGTGCGGGCGGCGTTGCGGCGAGCCGGTAAAAATCCGGCATGCCGCCATCGCCAAGTTCGGGTACAGCGGCGGACGCGGGTGCCGATTTTGCCGCGACGGGCAACGCCGCGAGCGAGACGCCCACCGCGAAGATAAAGGCACATCGCACCACAAGTGCGCGCAGCGGCGAAAGGCATTTGTTGATCCGCATGTTCGCGCTCCCGGTCGCCGCGCCAGAATGGTCCGCGCAAACGCTATCTAGCCATCGACCCAGTCAAATGCCAGCGGCGCTTCGCGAAAGGCAAAGCGGTCGAGGTGGCGTTCGACCGCGCCTTTCAGCCCGGTCAACTGGCCCGGTGCGCTGGAGTCGATCCGGCATTCGAGCGTGGCGGCATGCGCGACCATCGTGAACAGCCCGTCGCCCGGCCAGTCGGCCCCGCGCGCGTCCTTTGGAAACACGACCGTGCCCCGGGCCGCGTCGAACTCGACCGCCATATTGTGCGCCCAATGTTTGCATAGTTGTTGCAGGTAGCGACTGGCGCTCTTGGTGGGCACCATCGCGGTGCTGCGGTGTTCAGATGGCATGTTCGTCGGCCTCGGTGATGTCGGCGCGCGCGTCGGTCACCGGCAATTTGCCCGGCGACGATTTGCGAAAAGCCGCAAAACTGGCGCGGTCGGCGTCGAACACCATGTCCCACGGGATATTGTCCCCGCGAAAAATCGGCGGCGCATTGTTGCTCCACAACAGCGAACCGAAACGGAAGTCCCACGCACGCGGCACCCAATTGTCGTCAAGATAATCGGTGTCGGCATGATATTCGGCCTCGCCGGCATGGCCGGGCATGTCGCAATAATAATAGATGGCGCTGGAAATGCGGTGGCGTGAAATGCCGCCCGAACTGTTCATGCTGGCGTTTTTCCAGCCCTTGGCCTCCATGATGTTTGCCCCCAGCATGACTTCGTCGATGTCGTCCATGCCAAAGGCGATGTGCATGAACTTGAACGCATCGGGCGCGATCGGCAGGTCGCAATTGACCCAGAAAATGCTGTGATGTTCGTATGTACCATCGGCGCGGGCAAAGACGCCGGTGCCCTTGCTGTGGTCGACATAGCGAAAACCCAGATGCCGGTCGTAAAATTCAAAGCTGCCGATGTAATCGGGACTGAAAAACACGACATGGTTGATCGCCTTGGGGATGGCACGTTTGCGCCAGATGCGGTGCTGGTTAAAGCGCGGATAGCTGGCCGGCGTATTGACCGGCGATGCTTCCGAAACGAAGACCCGCTTGTCCCACAGCCGCAGCGCGATCGGCTGGCCGTCGGGACAGGTGCAATGGACGGTGCCGTCATCGTCACGGCGCACCGCGACCTCGGTGGCCAGACTGGCGGCGATGCGGTCGAGCTCAACCTGTGTGTCGACGCCCCAAACGGTAAGTTTCAACCCGTCGCCCGCGAACGGGTCAGGCGTCGGCAACCGCGCATCGCCGTGCCGCACCAGAATCACACGCGAACCGCTGGCCAGCCGAAACACGCTGTCGGCGTCACTTGTTGATTCCAGCGGCAAGCCGAAATCGGTCCAGAACCGCGTATGTTCGGCCAGATCGCCGACGCCGAAAACAACGCTTTCCACGCCCAATATGCTCATGCTTCATCGTCCCACATTGCCACCGCACCCGCTATGGCGAGCCGCCGGGACAAAGGCAAAACGGTATTTCCGCTGGCCAGCTATTTGCGGAACAGAAGCGTAAGCACGAACAGGAACGTCTTGAAATCGAGCAGCTTCAACGCCGCGCGCGCTTCACCCGGGCTCAGTTTGGCAACCATCGGCATCGCACCGAAAATCTTGCCACGAATGACCAGATGGTTGCCGTCGCGTTCGATGCGGCGCACCGTCATCAATTCCTTGTCCGCACCATCGACAATGGTCATCGTCGGGGCTTTCCGCGTGACGCTCATGGCACCGCTCCCGTGCAAATTTTCTCCCAGTCCATGTCCATATCGTCCATCATCTGGATCGCGGTCGCGCGGCCCGCGCCAAACACGCCGCCGCCCGGGTGCATGAATGGCCCGACCAGGTAGAGCCCCTCGACCTGCGGGACGCGGTAACTGCCCAGGTCAGGGGTCGGTCGATGACCGACCGATTGATAGAAATAGGGAGCACAGCCGTGCGCGTCGCCCTTCAGGAAACTGGCAGGGGAATCGCGTTCATGGTCGAGTGGTGAGCGCACCAGACGCCCGGAAATGTTGCTGTCGTCCAGATTGACAAAGAATTTGCGATATTGCGCCAGCGCCCGATCAGCATGTTCCTCCTTCTGTTCGTCCCACGCCGCCGGTCCGCCATCGTGCAGGTCGTAAGGCGCGAAATTCACGCCATAAAAGACCCCGGCCCCCGCCGGAGCGCGGCTGGGGTCAAATATGCTGTTGTCGCCGCCCGCGACCAGCCGGGGCGACACCATGCCGCGCTGTAATTTGTCATATTCCATGCACATGTCGCGCACCGTGTAGAAATCCAGAAACTCGGTCATCATCGCGTTGCAGTCATTGCCCGCCTTCAACCGCGCCTGTTCGCGCAGCGTCAGATGCGTCAGGTTGATCGAAAAGGGCGATGGCGTCACCCGTTCGGCGCGTTGCAGCACAGGTTCGGGCGTTTCGGCCACGAATTTACGCAGCACATGCGGGTGGATCGCGCCGATCACGCCATCCTTTGCCATAAAGGTTTCGCCGTCGACCAGTTCCAG
>JBEGPL010000068.1:0-7981 GCA_041181445.1 Pseudomonadota bacterium | reverse complement strand
GGCAATCGCCGCGCCCTTTGCCGACACGGTGGCAATGGTGATTTCGCCCGCCTGAACGAAGGGGGACGGATTGACCGGTTCGCCCGCGATGCGGACTTCATAATGGAGATGGTTGCCGGTCGAACGACCCGTCGAACCGACATAGCCGATCACCTCGCCCGCCTTGATCCGCTGACCGGGGGCGACGATGTATGACGACATGTGGCCAAAACGCGTCTGGATGCCGTTGCCATGTTCGACTTCGACATACAGGCCATAAGTGCCCAACCGCTGCGCACGCCCGACAATGCCGTCGGCGGTGGCGTAAATGGGGGTGCCGTTCGGCGCGGGGATGTCGATGCCGTTATGGCGGCGGTATTTGCCGGTGACGGGGTGAACCCGCATGCCGAAACCAGACGACAGCGACATGGATTCGATGGGCTTGCGCGACGGCACGACCACCGCCGCCGTCGTCGGCAGGCCGGTATCGAGTTGGCGCCACGCCTTGAAAATGGCGCGATATTCGCTGTCGTCACGCGACGCTGCGCCGGCAATCGACAGGGTCGCCGCTGCGGGTGCCGCGTCGTCGATATCTTCATCAGGGGCGTCGATGCCAGCGTCGGCGGCGGCCTCTGTGGCACCGGCCGACACCGGCGCAATCAGCGCCAGCGTACCGGCGGCGATGGCGGCCGCGATGGATTTTTCAAACTTCAAACGGAAATTCAGCACTTGCGACCCCGAATTCTTCCCCGTCCCACCGAACCGGCCCAAACTGGCCCGATGGTCCCTGCAACATCATCACTGGGTGAAATTTTTTTCGACCCCACTCGTGCAGCCTGTGTGAAGAGTCACAGTTTAAGAGGCAATAATCGAATAGCATTCTTGCGTCAGACCGGCAGCGGGACGCGGCGAGTCGTTGAATCGCGGCTTGAGCGCGCCGTCAAACCGCACGTTTGCGAAGGTCAGCCCATGCCCCGGGGACGCAAAATCCCGTCTTCACCGCCCGCATACCACGCGTTCAGCCGAGCGCCTTGACCGCCGCGAGCACCTCGGCGGCGTGGCCCTTGACCTTGACCCCGTGCCAAACCCGGGCGAGTTCGCCGTCCGCCGCGAACAGGAATGTCGCACGCTCGATGCCCATATAGGCACGGCCATACATTGATTTTTCGATCCACACGCCGAAACCCTCGGTCACGCTGCCGTCGCTGTCGGCGCCCAGAATCACGCTGAGGCCATATTTGTCGCGGAATTTGGCGAGCTTGCCCGGCGTATCGCGCGAAATGCCGACAACGACCGACCGCGCTGCCGCGAAATCGGGGGCCAGTGCGCTGAAATCCTTGGCCTCGCTGGTGCACCCCGGCGTATCCGCCTTGGGATAGAAATAGACGACGCACGGCTTGCCGACAAAATCGGTCAGCTTGCGCGGCTTGCCGTCGGCATCGGCAAAACCCAGTGCGGGCATCTGCGTCCCCGGTTCCATGGCGTTGCTCATGTCGTCATCCTTCCTGCGCCCGGCTGATCACTTGCCACCATAGGCCAATCCGCCGCTGCGCCGCCGCCTGGGCATCGCGCAGCGCGTCCCAACCGGCCATACCGCACGCCCGCGCGATCAACGCGCGCTTGCCCGGCGATTGCGGGTCGCCGTCGGGCGCAACCAGCCTTAGGCTGACCAGCAGCCGCGTCAACAAGGCTTCGTCGGCGACCAGCGCGCTGTCGGCCAGACCCGCCGCTGCCAGTTCGGTCAGCGCATCGTCAAGCGCAGGCGCAAAACCCGTCCGGTGGGTCAACTGGACAACATGGATCGCAAACTCCAGATCGACCAGGCCCCCGCTTGCGTTCTTGACGTCCAGCGGGCCGGTCGGCGGCTTGTGCGCCGCCATTTTGCCGCGCATATCGGCGGCATCGACGACCAGCTTGGCCAAATCGCGCGGTGCGTGCAGGATTTCGGCGATGATGCGGTCCAGTGCCGCGCGCGCGGCCGGTGATCCGTAAACGACCCGCGCCCGCGTTAATGCCATATGTTCCCAAGTCCATGCTTCATCGCGTTGATATTGGGTGAAACTGTCAAAACTGACAACCAGCGGCCCTTGCGCACCCGACGGCCGCAGCCGCGTATCGACCTCATACAAGCGCCCCGCCGCCGTCGGTACCGAGACCGCCGCTGTCACCCGCTGCGCCAGCCGGTTGAAATAATGCGTCGCCCCCAAGGGACGCGGGCCATCGGACTCGGCAAGATGGTCGCCGCTGAACAGATAGATCAGGTCAAGGTCGGACGCGTGGGTCAACGTCCCGCCGCCAAAGCGCCCCAGCGCCAGAATGACGAGTTCGCTGCCGGGAATGCGCCCGTGCGCCGCTTCATATGTGGCCACGGTCGCGTCGGTCAGCACGGTCAATGCGGCCTCGGCCAACCGGCCATAGCAGCGGCCGACGGCGACCGGGTCGGCGGCCCCCTCGACAATCTGGACCCCCAGCGCAAAGCGCCGCTCGCCGACCATCGCGCGCACGGTGTCGAGCACGGCTTCATATTCGCAGCCCGCCGTCGCCGTGCGCAGTTCGCCAATCAGCGCCGCCGCGTCTGCCGCCGCGCCCTGCGCATCGGGATCGATCAGCCCGTCGATCAGGTCGGCGCGCACCGCCAAGGCCGCCGCCAGCGTCGGCGCGTTCATCAGAATCGACGTCAGCAACGTCGCCAGCCCCGGCCGCGCCGCGAGCAAGTGGAAAAAATTGATCGCGCTGGGCAGCCCGCTGATCATCCGGTCGAAATCAGCCAGCGCCACCGCCGGGTCCTCGGCCCGCGCCAGCGCCGTCATGAACGGCGGCAACATCGCCTCCAGCGCCGCCTGCGCCGCCGAGCTGCGCAGCACACGCACCTGGCCGCTGCGCCATGCGGCGATGCGCGCGGCGGCGGCATCGACATCGGCAAAGCCGACGCTCGCCAGCGCGGCGCGCAGCCCCGCTTCGCCCTGCGGCCAGCGGCCTGTGTCGCGCGCATCGTCAACCAGACGGTCATAGACGCCGCCGACATCGGCCACCGCCGGTTGCAACAGCGCCAGCAGCGCGTCGCCGTCGGCCAGCCCGTCGAGCCGCGCAACGCGGTCGAGCGCGTCAGCGGCAAGCGGCAGCGCATGGGTTTGCTGGTCTTCGATCATCTGCAACCGGTGTTCGATCCGCCGGTACAGCCGGTAATGGTCGGCCAGCCGGGCGGCGTCGCCCGCGTCGATCCGCGCCGCCCGGCCCAGCGCCGCCAGCGCATCGACAGTCGCCGGCGCCCGCAGCGCCGCGTCGCGTCCGCCAAAGATCAGTTGATGCACCTGCGCGTAAAATTCGACCTCGCGGATGCCGCCGCGACCGCGTTTCAGGTCGAAACCGGGTCCGAACGCCTGACCCTGGGCATAATGGTCGCGAATGCGTTCGCTGACCGCTCCGATTTCCTTGATCTGGCGGAAATCAAGCGCGCGCCGCCAGATAAACGGCTGGATCGCGCCAAGGAAATAGCGGCCAAGCGCACTGTCCCCCGCCGCCGCACGCGACCGGATAAACGCCGCCTGTTCCCACGGCAGCGCTTGCGATTCATAATAGGATATGGCGGCATCGATGGGCAACACAATGGGCGTGACTTCGGGCGACGGGCGCAGCCGCAGGTCGACGCGAAGCACATGGCCATCGGCAGTCCGGTCGCCGAGCAGCGCCATCATCCGCCGCGCGATCCGCACCGCCGCCTCGCCCGGATCCTCCTTGGCACGGCGCGGCAAGGTCGCGGGATCGAACAGCAGGATCGGGTCGATGTCGGACGAATAGTTGAGCTCAAAGCTGCCCATCTTGCCCAGCGCGACGACGGCGATGCCCTTCAGGCGGCCGTCACCGCCGCGATCAGCCAGCGCCGCCGCCAGCGCAACGTCAACCGCACGGTCGGCAAAGTCGGTCAGCAAGCGCGTGGTGGTCAACAGATCATGTTCGCCCGACAGGTCGCCAAGCGCGATCAGCAGCGCGCTCCGCCCCCGCCAGCGGCGCAGCGCGCGCATGATGTCGGTGTCACTCTGATCAGGCCCCGCGCAATGGACCAGCGCGGCGTCCGCACCATCGGCCAGAAAACGGTCGACGTCGCCGGGAAAAATCCCGCACAGCCGCGCGAGAAACGGGGCGTTGGCGACTGCGCGATCGACGGCACCCTGGCGCGCGGCGGCATCGGACGGGGAACCGCCCACCGTCATCCAGACGGGATGCGCGTGGTCAGCGCGTCGACCTCTGCCATGATCATGCCCGCCGTATCGCGTTGCCGTTCGCCGTGAAGCGGGGTTCCACCCTCGGCCAGAATCAATTCGAGCGCGGCGCGCGCACGCGAAACCCGGCTCTTGATCGTCCCCACCGCGACGCCGCAGATCGCGGCGGCTTCCTCATATTCAAAGCCGCCCGCGCCGACCAGGATCAGCGCTTCGCGCTGGCTGTCGGGCAATTGCATCAGCGCGCGCTGGACATCGGCCAGCATCACGCTGTCTTCCTGTGCCGGCGCGACCGCCAACTGTTGTTCGACCATGTCGGCATCATAATCGCCGTGAAACCGGTCGCGTCGCCGCTGTGACAGGAAATGGTTGCGCAGGATGACAAAGGTCCACGCCTTGAAATTTGTGCCCTGGGTATAGGATGCCCGCGCCGTCCATGCCCGCACCATCGTATCCTGGACCAGATCATCGGCCAGATCGCGGTTGCCCGACAGCGAGCGGGCAAAGGCGCGCAAATGCGGGATGACGGCGATCAATTGGGCGCGGAACACCTCGTCATCGTCATGCGTTTCGGTGGTCATTGGCCCCCGCCTGTCGTCATGCGGCGACCGTGACCGGGTTAAAGAACAACGCTTGTGAAATGGCCGCGCGCACCGCCGCGGGCTGATAGGGTTTGGTGATCAGGAACGCCGGTTCGGGCCGGTCACCGGTCAACAGCCGTTCGGGAAAAGCGGTGATGAAAATGACCGGCACGTCGATCGTTTCCAATATGTCGCGCACGGCGTCGATGCCGCTGCTGTCATCGGCCAGCCGGATGTCGGCAAGCACCAAACCGGGGCGGCACCGCGCCGCTTCGGCCACCGCTTCGCCGCGCGTGGTGGCAATGGCGACGACGTCATGGCCCAGATCGCGGACAATCTGTTCCAGGTCCATCGCGATAATCGGTTCGTCCTCGATCACCAGGATGCGGCCGTTCAATTGCTGTTTCATGTCGGCCAGCGCGACGCCCAGCATATGTTCGACCTCGACCTCGCTCACCCCCAATATGATGGCGCAATCGGCGCGCGAAAAACCCTCGACGCTCGACAGGATCAGCGCCTCGCGCGGGATCGGGGTCAGCCGCTGCAACCGTCGTCCGGCAATCGCCTCGGCCGATCGTCCCGCCGCCAGACCGGCCACGCCCGCCACCGCATCATTGTCGGTCCACAGCCGGTGAAAGGCCGCATACAGCGCGACACGCAGGTCGGCGGCGTCGTCCAGCCCATCCGGCGCGGCGGTCACATTTTCGAGCAAAGCGATAACCGCACTGTCGCCGGCGGCCTGACTGCCCGTCACCGCGCGGGCAAAGCGCCGCAGGAACGGCAGATGCACGGCGATGCGGTTTCCAAGTGACATGCGCAATCCTTGATCGATTTTTCTGCTCTTGTCAGGAACAAACGGCAGCCGAAAAGGTTTCATCATTATGGAACAGCCGATGCACCATGAACGCGACTTTAGCCATGGCAAAGCCGTCTGTCATGCATTAGGATGCGCCGCGTGACCGCAAAGAAATCCTCGCAAAGGCTGGCCGATTTGCCCCGGGTCGATGGCGATACGCGCCGTTCGCACGCCGCTGGCGACGACGAACTGGGCCGGGCATTGCGGATGGTGTATGACCAGACGCTGGACGAACATATTCCCGACGCGATGCTGGACCTGTTGAAGAAACTGGGTTGACGCCGCTTTTGTTGGGGCTGTCATTTGTGGCCATTGGCCTGGCCGGTTGGTGCCTGCATGCCCGCCTGTCGATGAACCGCCTGACCCGCCAGATTGAGGCTGAACGTGGCGAGGCCGCCGCCCGCCAGCAGCAATTGACGCGCGAAGTCCATCACCGCGTCAAAAACAATCTGCAAATCGTCGCCAGCCTGCTCAGCATCCACAGCCGCGCCGCCGACACACCGCCGTCGCGCCGCGCCTTTTCGACGATCCAGCGCCGCGTCGATGCATTGACCATCGTCCACCGCAATATGGCGAGCAGCAGCGAGGCACAGGCGGGCCTGTCGCTGCGCACCTTGCTGTCCGAACTCGCCGCCGTTTTTGACGGCGAAGCCGCCGCGCAGGGCCGACCGCCGATCCATCTGACCAGCGTCGCGGGCCGCGTTGCCGACGACAATGCCCTGCCCATCGCCTTTGTCGTCACCGAAATCATCGACCTGATCGTCAACCATAACCCGGCGGCGGTCATCGCGCTCACGGTTGTGCAGTCCGGCGGAGACGGCGCCGCGACGCTGACCATCGCGGCGGCGACGCTGTGCGACAGCGCGATGGCCGAACGGCTGACCGGCGGGCGCGAGGCGCGGATATTGGCGGGCCTGTCGCGCCAGTTGGCGACGGTGATCGCCCATGATGCCACCGCGGGCACAATCGCCCTGCACATCCCGCTCAGCGCCGCAGCCTAGGGCGTATCCGCCCCGCGATAAACGCGCACAAAGTCGGTCGCAAAGCCCGCCATCTGCCCCGCCGATATTGCATCGCGCATCGCCGCCATCAGCG
The DNA here is from genome assembly GCA_041181445.1 of Pseudomonadota bacterium. Lineage (GTDB taxonomy): Bacteria > Pseudomonadota > Alphaproteobacteria > Sphingomonadales > Sphingomonadaceae > Sphingopyxis. The sequence goes on along the minus strand of JBEGPL010000068.1, from coordinate 1,250 downwards.
CCTGATAAAAATGGATATTATGCTGGGTCATCAGCATCGCGCCCAGCATCTCGCCCGCGCGGACGAGGTGGTGGATATAGGCGCGCGACCAGGTGGTGCACACCGGACAGCCGCAGCGCGGGTCAAGTGGGCCCTGGTCTTCGGCATGTTTCGCGTTGCGGATGTTGACCGGCCCGGCCCAGGTGAACGCCTGACCATTGCGGCCCGACCGTGTCGGCAAAACGCAATCGAACATATCGACGCCGCGCAGCACGGCGCCGACCAGGTCGTCGGGCTTGCCCACGCCCATCAGGTAACGGGGTTTGTCGGCGGGCAATTGCCCCGGCGCATAATCGAGCACGCCAAACATCGCGTCCTGCCCCTCGCCCACCGCCAGCCCGCCGATGGCATAGCCGTCGAAGCCAATGTCGATTAGCGCCGCCGCCGATTGTTCGCGCAGTGCCTCGTCGAGCGAGCCTTGCTGGATGCCGAACAACGCCGCGCGGCCCGCATGATCGCCGCCGCCATCAAAGGCATCGCGGCTGCGCCGGGCCCAGCGCATCGATCGCGCCATGCTGTCGGCGGCGCGCTTTTCATCGACGCCGTTGGGCGGACATTCGTCGAACGCCATCACAATGTCGCTGTCCAGCAGGCGCTGAATCTCCATCGACCGTTCGGGGCTGAGCATGTGCCGTGAGCCGTCAAGGTGGCTCTTGAAGCTCACCCCGTCCTCGCTCTGTTTGGTCAGCGCCGACAGGCTCATCACCTGATAACCGCCGCTGTCGGTCAGGATCGGCCGGTCCCAGCCCATGAAGCGATGCAGCCCGCCGAGCCGCGCGACGCGCTCCGCCCCCGGGCGGAGCATCAGGTGATAGGTGTTGCCAAGGATGACATCGGCGCCCGCCGCGCGCACCTCCGCCGGGCGCAGCGCCTTGACCGTCGCCGCCGTGCCAACCGGCATGAAGGCAGGCGTGCAGATGTCGCCGCGCTGCATGCGGATCACGCCGGTGCGGGCACGGCCGTCGGCAGCGTGGATGGCAAAATCAAAGCGGGGCGCGGTCATGGCCGCGCGCTATGCCGCCGCCGACGTCATAAGTCGAGCCGCGACAAAGCGCACCATGCCGTCGTCGCCGCGAACCGCCTGCCACGCGCGGACATCGTCCATGGTGATGATCAGCCAATATTGCCCGTCACCCGCCGCCATCGCAGCGTCAGTCGCCGATGGTTCGGCGCGTCCCGACGGGTGGCTGTGGTAGCATCCGATGACGCCG
>JBEGPL010000067.1:0-3535 GCA_041181445.1 Pseudomonadota bacterium | reverse complement strand
GAGCGCATCGATCGCTTGCCGGATTGCCTGTTCGGCGCGGCCGCCCATTTCGGCAATCATGCCGCGCAGCCGGGTCAGTTCGTCGTCGAATGCGGTGACGGTGTGTCCGCTTGCCATGGTCATTGTCCTGCTGTCGATCAGCCGTAACGGCCGGTGATATAATCTTTGGTCTGTTCGCGCCGGGGGTTGGTGAAAATGTCGCTGGTGCGGCCATATTCGACCACTGACCCGAGGTGGAAAAAGGCGGTGCGTTGCGATACGCGCGCCGCTTGCTGCATATTGTGGGTGACGATGACGATGGCATAATTGCCGCGCAGTTCGTGGATCAGCTCCTCGATCTTGGCCGTCGCAATCGGGTCGAGCGCCGAACAGGGCTCGTCCATCAAAATGACTTCGGGGTCGACCGCGACCGCGCGCGCGATGCACAGGCGTTGTTGTTGCCCGCCTGACAGCGCGGTGCCGCTCTCGGCCAGCCGGTCCTTGACCTCATCCCACAGTCCGGCCTGACGCAGCGCGCGTTCGACGATGGCGTCCAGGTCGGCCTTGGCGGGGGCCAGCCCGTGGATGCGCGGGCCATATGCGACATTGTCATAGATGGATTTGGGAAAGGGGTTGGGTTTTTGAAATACCATGCCGACGCGCGCGCGCAGCTGCACGACGTCCATCGTCGGCGCGTAGATATCTTCGCCCTCCAGCGCGATGTCGCCTTCGACCCGGGCGCTCGCAATCGTGTCATTCATCCGGTTGAGCGTGCGCAAAAAGGTCGATTTGCCACAGCCCGACGGGCCGATAAAGGCGGTCACATCTTCGACGCCGACGGCGATGGAGACATTGTTGATCGCCTGTTTGTCGCCATAATAGACGTTCACATTGCGCGCCGTCATCTTGGGATCGGCGGGGAACAGGGCCAGTTCTTCGTCGGTCATGGGCTTACCAGCGCTTTTCAAAACGGTTGCGGAGATAGATGGCGAGGGCGTTCATCGAGAGCAGCACGACCAGCAGCACGATGATCGCCGCCGATGTTTTTTCGACAAAGCCGCGGTCGACTTCGTCGGACCACAGGAAAATCTGCATCGGCAGCACGCTGGACGCCGAACACAGGCCGTCGGGCACATCGCCAATGAACGCGCGCATGCCGACCAGCAGCAACGGCGCGGTTTCCCCCAGCGCGCGCGCCATGCCGATGATCGTGCCAGTCATAATCCCGGGCAACGCGAGCGGCAGGACATGGTGGAACACCACCTGGACCTTGCTCGCCCCGACGCCCAGCGCCGCGTCGCGGATCGACGGCGGCACGGCCTTGATCGCGTTGCGGCTGGCAATGACGATAACCGGCATGGTCATCAGCGCCAGCGTCATCCCGCCGACCAGCGGGCTGGCCTGACACACGCCCAGAAACTGGATGAACACGGCGAGCGCGAGCAGCCCGAAGATGATCGACGGGACGGCGGCGAGGTTGTTGATCGACACTTCGATCATGTCGGTCCAGCGCCCCTTTGGCGCATATTCCTCCAGATAGACGGCGGCGAGCACGCCGACGGGAAAGGCGATGGCAAAGGCGATCAGGATCGTCAGCAACGACCCTTTGAGCGCGCCCCAGATGCCCGCGACCGCCGGATCGGTGGCGTCGGCACCGGTCAGGAAGGGCCAATGGATACCGGTCGACAGCAGTCCGGCCCGGTCGAGCTGTGCGGCTTCGTCTTTCGCCGCTTTGCCGCCGTCACCCTTGCGCGCGATGTCGATGGCCGACGCCACCGGCAGTGCGATGGTTGCCTTGCCGGCCAGCAGCCCGGGATCAGTCTTGATCGCGTCGCGCAGCACGGTCCAGCTGCTGTCGGACAAAATGTCGGCGCTGCCCAGCGACTCTTCGGCGGCAAAATCGACGATGTCCTCGATCCCCGCGGTCACCAGTTGCTGGTCGATGTCGGCGTCGGCAAAACGTTCGGGCGCGATATTCAGCCCGCTGGCGGGGAAATCAAACGTCACCATTGCCGACGTATAGGTAAAGCCGCGCAGCCCGTTGCCGACCATGGTGAACAACAGAAAGGCCAGAAAAAAGCCCGACAGCATCACCGCGCCCAAACCTATCCAGCGAAAACGGCGCTCGGCGGCATAGCGGCGTCGGATGCGTGTCTGCATGGCGTTGCCGCGCCAGTCGGTCGGGAGCATGCGCGCAGCAGCGAGGGCGGCAGGATCAGTCATAGGCTTCGCGATATTTCTTCACCACGCGCAGCGCGACGATGTTGAGCAGCAGCGTCACAATGAACAGCACCAGCCCCAGCGCAAAGGCGGCGAGCGTCTTGGCGCTGTCAAATTCCTGATCGCCGGTGAGCAGTTTGACGATCTGGGCGGTCACGGTGGTGACGCTGGCAAAGGGGTTGGCGGTGAAATTGGCCGACAGCCCCGCCGCCATCACCACGATCATCGTTTCGCCAATCGCGCGGCTGACCGCCAGCAAGATGCCGCCCATTACGCCGGGCAAGGCAGCGGGGATCAATACCTGGCGGATCGTCTCATTCGGCGTCGCCCCCAGCGCCAGCGATCCATCGCGCATCGCTTGCGGTACGGCGGTGATGCTGTCATCGGCCATCGACGACACGAACGGGATGATCATCACCCCCATGACCACACCCGCCGCAATCGCGCTTTCGGTCGACGCATTGGGGATGCCGATGGCGACGGCAAAGTTGCGCAGCGCCGGGGCGACGGTGAGCGCGGCGAAATAGCCATAAACGACGGTGGGAATCCCCGCGAGGATCTCCAGCATCGGCTTGACCCAGCGGCGCACGGCGGGCGCGGCATATTGGGTCAGATAGACCGCGCTCATCAGCCCGATGGGTATGGCGACGATCATTGCGATGATCGCGCCGATCAATATCGTGCCCCAGAACAGCGGGACCGCGCCGAATGTATCGGCATCGGGCGTGCCCGATTGCGGCGCCCAATGTGTCCCGAACAACAGTTCGAGCGGCGACACCATGCTGAAAAAACGCGCCGATTCAAAGACGAGCGACAGGACAATGCCAAGCGTTGTCAGAATCGCGACGAGTGACGCGGCGAACAATGTCCACAATATCAGCCGTTCGACGCGGGTGCGTGCGCGGAAATCGGCGCGGATGCGGGTGAGGGCAAAGGCCCCGCCGGCAAAGGCCAGAATGATGGCTGCGGCGATGCCGATGACGGCGTAGCGCTGCGTCTGGATGCGATAGGGTTCGATGAGTGGCTGTGCGGCAGGATTGAACGCCGTCGCCTGCTGACCTTGGGCGACGGCGCGGGCTTCGGACAACAGGGTACCGCGTTCGGGACCGGCCAGCGGCAGCGCTGCTGCTGCGGGGGATTGCAGCACCGCGTTGGTAATCAGCGCCGGGGTGACATTGCTCCACACCGCCAGAAAAAGCGCGGCGGGCAGAAATGTCCACAGCGCGGCATACCAGCCGTGATATCCGGGCAGCGAATGGGCGCGCGTGCCGCTGCGCGCCGACAGCATTGCCGCGCGCGCGCGTCCCGACAGCCACGCCACGAGCGCAAGACCTGC
>JBEGPL010000066.1:0-6056 GCA_041181445.1 Pseudomonadota bacterium | reverse complement strand
ATCTCTAACGGCGAAGTCTGTATCCAACGGACTCGGAAATTCCATTCCCAGGGAGGGTGACATGAAGTTTGCCAACAATCGAAGCTATGTTTCGCTGGCCGCGCTGGGCCTGGCCATGATGGCCGCGCCGGTCATGGCGCAGGACGTTGACGCCGCAGCGGCAGACGAAGACACCGGCAATGAAATCATTGTCACCGGCGTGACGCGCGCGACCAACCGGCTGGACACCAGCATTTCGGTCAGCGCGGTGTCGCTGGATGATGTCAACAACAGCGCACCCAAGGGCCTGTCCGAAATTTTCCGGCTGATTCCCGGTGTCCGTTCCGAATCGTCGGCGGGCGGCGGCAACAGCAACATCGGCGTGCGCGGCATTCCCGTTTCAACCGGCGGCGCAAAGTTCGTCCAGTTGCAGGAAGACGGCCTGCCGATCATGTTGTTCGGCGATTTTGAATTTGCCCCGGCCGACGGCTTTTACAAGGCTGACGTGACGCTGAAGCGCGTCGAGGCCGTGCGCGGCGGTTCGGCGTCGACGCTGACGGTCAACGGTCCCGGCGCGATCATCAACCTGATCTCCAAGTCCGACGAAGACGGCGGCAGCATCTCGCTGCTCAAGGGCATCGGTTATCGCGACAACCGTGTTGACGCCGAATTTGGCACCAGCTTTGGCGACGGACTCCATTTCTATGCCGGCGGCCATTACCAACTGGGCGGCGATTATCGCGAAACCGGCTATAATGCGGTCAAGGGCGGCCAGTTCCGCGTCAGCCTGCAAAAGGACATCGGCGATGACGGCTTCATCCGCGTCTGGGGCAAGGTCATCGACAAGCGCGATGCCACTTTCATGCCGCAAGCGATGGCGCTCGACGGTCTGAAAGTCACCGGCAGCCTGCCCGGCCTGCCCGGCGGCCGTTCGATCTTTGGCGCGAACAACCGCTTTTATCGCGTCGTCAATTCGAACCGCGACGTGCTCAACCGCGATCTGGCCGATGGTTTCTACACCCGTTCGACCAGCATCGGCGCGAATATGGAGTTCGACCTGGGGTCGGGCATCACGCTGACCAACAACGCCCGCTACGCCGACGTACAGGGCGATTTTCAGGCGCATTTCACGCATCAGGTGAGCGAGGCCGACCGGTTGCGCACCGGCAGCTTTGGCGGCGCGACGTTCCGCTTCTTTAACGGGTCAGCCGCTGGTCAGACCGTGACCAGCGCTTCGCTGCTGGCGCGCAACGGCAACAAGCTGGTCACCGAAGTCGCCAATTTCGACGTCGAATTGCAGGACATGAGCAACTTCGCCAACGACCTGCGCGTTGCCAAATCGTTCGAATTTGAAAATGGATCGGTCGACGTCACCGCCGGCTATTTCTTTATGAACCAGAAATTCGTGCAGGATTGGCATTGGGACCGTTTCCTGACCGAAACCGCGCCGAACGCGGCGCTGATCGACGTCGCCGGATTCACCGAGGGCGGCATTCTTGGCTATAATCAGGGCTTTGGCTGGAATGGCAACAACCGCCACTATGACCTCGATTACACGGTTGAATCGCCCTATCTGGCGGTCACCGGCCAGTTCGGCGGCCTGACCGTCGATGCCAGCATCCGCAACGACAAGCTGAAACAGGAAGGCGAAGTCACCGGCGCCGCCGGACGGCCGTTCGACGTCGATGGCGACGGCATCATCGACCCGCCCGAAGCCGACGTTTCGATCAATCAGGGCAGCGCGAACGTCCAGCGCAACGATTTTTCGGTCGATAATTTCGCTTATTCGCTCGGCCTGAATTACCGTATTCAGGACAGTCTGTCGGCCTTTGCCCGCTATAGCCGCGGTGCATCGTTCAACGGTGAGCGTCAGGCTTATTCGAGCGCAGTCAATGGCGTCACCGGCGCGCTGCTGCTCGAAGACCAATATGTCGACGTCGTGAAGCAGCTGGAAGTCGGCGTCAAATATGCGACGTCGGGCTATGGCCTTTACGCGACATTCTTTGACACCAAGACCGAGGAATCGAACACGTCGGTCACGTCGGGGGGTGCACCAGCCTCGCTCGATGTGAAATATAAGTCGCGCGGCGTCGAAACGGAGTTTTTCGCCAAGCTTGGCATATTGCGACTCGACGGATCGGTGACCTATACCGATGCCCGGGTGACCGCGTTCAGCACCCCGGCGTTCATCGGCAATCGTCCGCGTCGTCAGGCCAAGTGGGTCTATGCGTTCAACCCCAGCGTCAACCTGGACCCCGTCGAGATCGGCGCCAGCATCGTCGGCACGTCGAGCAGCTATGGCGGTTTCAACAATGTGACGATCCAGCCCGCCTATGTGACCGTCGGCGCCTATGTGAACTTCGATGTCACCGACAGCCTGCGCCTGTCGCTGAACGCGAACAATCTGTTCAACGAAAAGGGCGTGACGGAGGTCGAGGATGATCAGGGCCGCGTGTTCGACACCGACGGCAATGGCACCCCCGATGTCGCGGTCGCGCGCGGCATTGGCCAGCGCGTTGTGTCGGCCAAGCTGACGTTCAAATTCTGAACGGGCAGGTTCCGATTGACCTGAGTTTCGCTTTGCGAAACGGAGACGGGGGCGGCGAAGGCTGCCCCCTTTTTCGTCGGGGCGGCGAGCGATATTGCGGAGGCGGACGATGAAGACATTCGTGATATTGGGGGGCGGCACGGCCGGATGGATGGCGGCGGCGACGCTGGCGCGCGTGTTTTCGGTCAATCCGGCCTCGGGGCATCGCGTCACGTTGATCGAATCGGCCGACATTGGCACGGTCGGCGTCGGCGAAGCGACGATCCCGCCAATTCTGGACTTCATCACGTTTCTGAAGGCCGATTTGGGCGACTTCATCCGCAGCACCGACGCGACGTTCAAACTCGCGATCCGCTTTCGCGACTGGGCCGACATCGGCGCCGATTACTGGCATCCCTTCGGGTCGCTGGGGCCGACAATCGAGAGCCGCCCGCTGTTCGCGCACTGGCTGGCACAGCACAGCGCGGGCGCCGGCGTCGGCGCACTCGACGACCTGTCGATCGCGGTCCAATTGGCCGCGCGCGACCGATTTGCTCTGCCGACGCAGGACCCGAATTCGCCGCTGGGCGGGCTGAAATATGCGTTGCATTTCGACGCAGGCAAAGTCGCCGCCTTTTTGCGCCGCTATGCCGAGGCGCGAGGCGTCACCCGGATCGAGGGCCAAGTGGTGCGCGCCGAAAAGGCAGCGGACGATCAGATTACAGCGTTGCACCTGACCGACGGCCGCCGCATCGACGGCGATTTTTTCATCGACTGTTCGGGCTTTCGCGGGATGCTGATCGATCAGGAAATGGGCAGCGGCTATGAGGATTGGAGCCACTGGCTGCCGTGCGACCGCGCAATCGCGGCCCCGACGGCCAATGTCGGCGAGACCAATCCCTATACGGTTTCAACCGCGCGGTCGGCAGGCTGGACGTGGCGTATTCCGCTGCAAAGCCGCACCGGCAATGGCTATGTCTATGCGTCGCGCTTCATCAGCGACGACGAAGCGCGCGCCGAATTTCTGGCAGGACTGGAAAGCCCGCCGGTGGCCGAGCCCCGCCTGCTGCGCTTTACCGGCGGCATGCGGCGCGAGATCTGGCGCGGCAATTGCCTCGCGCTCGGGCTGGCGTCGGGCTTTCTGGAACCTTTGGAATCGACCAGCATCCATCTGGTCTTCATCAACCTGTTCCGCTTTCTGGATCATTTCCCCGGCGCCGCACCCAATCCGTCGATGATCGACCGGTTCAACGGACTGGCAGCGCGTGAAATCGAAGAGATTCGCGATTTCCTGATCCTGCATTACTATCCGACGCGGCGACGCGATTCCGCCTTTTGGCGACACGTCAGCAGCATGGATTTGCCGCCCTCGCTGGTCGAAAAAGTTGCACTCTTTACCGAACAGGGGCGCATATTGGGTGCGCCCGACGACCTGTTCACCAACCTCAGCTGGGTGTCGGTGATGCACGGAATGGGCATCGCGCCGCGCGCGTGCGACCCGTTGAGCAGCGTGATCCCGCCCGCCTTTGCCGCCAACGTGATCGCCAAGGTGCAGGCGCAGATTGCGGCGGCGGCCGATGCGGCGCCGGGACATGATGCTTTCCTGAAAGGGGGCGGACTGCTAGCGGCTTGACGCCGCATTCATTTGGCGGGGGGAGAGTCGGACCATGAAACAAATGCCTGTCACCTCCTTCGATGTCGCCGCCCATGCGGGCGTGTCGCAATCGACGGTGTCGCGCGCGCTGTCCGGTTCGCGCACGATCAGCGCCGAGACGCGCGCGCGCATCACCCAGGCGGCCAGCGATCTTGGCTATGTCGTCAACCGCACCGCGACCAATTTGCGTGTCGGCGCGTCGCGCACATTGGCGCTGGTCGTTGTCTGCCGTGCCGACGAAGATGCGCTCAAGGTCAGCAGCTTTCACTATGCCCTGCTCGGCGCGATCGCGTCGGCGGCGGCGCAGCGCCAATATCGCCTGATCGTCCAGCTGATCGATGGCACAACCGCGCCGTTGGCCAGTTTTGCGCGCTCGCGGGAGGCCGATGCGGTGATCGTCATCGGCACCAACCAGAATGCGGCGGCGTGGGACCAGGTCCGCACGCTGATCGACGCGGGCGAGCCGATCCTGTGCTGGGGTGCACCACAGGGTTTCGGCCGCTGGATTCGCAGCGACAATCAGGGCGGCATTTCGGCAATGGTCGATCATTTGGTCGAACGCGAATGCCGCAGCATCAGTTTTGTCGGTCCCGCCGACACCGCGCAGCGCCAATTTGAGGAACGCTATGATGGCTATGCCGGTGCCATGCAGCGGCACGGACTGGCGGCGGTCCGCATCCGCCATGAAGAACAGCATGAGCGATTTGACCAAGGCGTCGGCGTGGCGCGCGCCGCGCACGCGTCGGGGGCGCTGGCCGATGCCTATCTGTGCGCGTGCGACCAGATCGCGCTGGGTGTCATCCATGGCTTTCGCGAGCTGGGCATCGCCATTCCCGGCAAGACCCGCGTCGCGGGTTTTGACGGCATCCCCGAGGGCGAATTTTCGGACCCGGCGCTGACGACGATTTCCCCCGATTTTGCGGTTGCGGGACAGCAGTTGGTCGACACCGGGCTGGCGATGATCAAGGGCGAAGAGGCGGCGTTTGGGCGCATACCGACACGGCTGATCATTCGTGGGTCGACGCTCTAAAGCGCCGTCACCCGCACCGTAACCAACGTCTCTGCGCGCATCGGCGGTGCGGTTATGCCGTGGCTGATCAGCCACGCCCCCGACATCTCGACGGGGCCGTCGGTGCCCATCGTGACGCGATAGTGCCGGTCGGGGCGCACCATTGGCAGCCGCACGGCTGCCGCGTGGCTGCGGGAGGGCGGCGTGGTGCGAATGAACTGGACAATCAGATCCTCGGCGGCGCCATGCGCTTGCCAGAGCAGGCCATCGCCCCCCTCCCCCAGCCATGTCCGCCCGCCGTGGATCAGGTCGCGGGTCGCCTTGTAATCGGCGATTCCCTGGCGCAGCCGCGCGCAGTCGCGTTCGCCCAGCCCACGCACATCGAGTTCGACGCCGAAGTGGCCGGGGCGGGCAACGTCGCAGCGAAAGCGCATTGTTTGCATCCGGCCGGTGCCATGCGCCGGGCTGGCGCCGACATGGCTGCCCATCAGTTCGGGCGGCATGAAGCAGAGATATCCACGCTGGATGCCGACGCGGCTCACGGCATCCAGATTGTCGCTCGTCCAGAACCGGTGGGTGTGGCGCACGATGCCCGCGTCGATGCGCCCGCCGCCGCCCGCGCAGGCCTCTATCTCGACATGCGGATATGCGGCGCGAAGCCGCGCCATCAGCGCATAACTCGCCAGCACCTGCCGCCGGTAGCGCGGCGTGTCGCCGGCGGCGGTCAGCACACGGTTATGATCCCATTTCAGATAGGAAACCGGAACGCTGTCCAGCAACGCCGACAGTTTCGCGAACAGATAGTCCCCCACATCGGCATTCGCCATGTCGAGCACAAGTTGATGCCGCGCCAAGAGCGGCGGCCGTCCCGCGATTTGCAACGCCCA
>JBEGPL010000065.1:0-5882 GCA_041181445.1 Pseudomonadota bacterium | reverse complement strand
CCGGGCACGCCCATGAAGGCGCGGAAAAAGTCGCCCGGGTCGGCCGACGTGACGGGCAGGCACCTGCCGATTGTCGCATCGGCCATCCCGGCTTGGTCCATCAGGGTGCGTGCAAGCGGCGTATAGGCGGTGACATGATTGTGGTACGACATGCACGCGTCGCGCGGGTCGCGGGTGACGTGGATGTAAAGCATCTCGTCAAAATAGGGCAGCGCGTCGAGCGGCGAATGGGTTTTCACCGCGCGCCGACCCGGCTGTGCCGCCAGCATCGCCAGCACATCGGCAATCGGGCGGATGCGCTGATCGATCCATGGCTGGGTCTCCATCACCGGGTAGGGCGCAGCCGACTGGCGCAGCAGCATGCCGACAATGCGCTGGGTCCATGTCGTGCCGCATTTGGGCGGCGTCGCGACGACAATGTCGCCAGCGCGCGGCTGAAAACCGGCCCAGCGGCGCGAATCGGACACCCAGTCGCGAAAGTCGCGGGTCGGCGCGTGGATCAGCATGACGATATTCCTCCCTGAGGCATGATGGGGGTCGTTTGATACATCGTGCGCTAAAAGCTGGTCGCGTGGGCCGTTGCGACGTCATAGGCGGCAACAAAGGGCTCCAGATGCTGGCGATAAGGCGCGGCTGCGGCAAGCGCATCTTTGTTGATCGGCCGTCGCACCTGCGCAACGCTGGCCGTCTTGACCGCGCGGTTGCTTTCGTGCGGGCGCAATTGCGCTGGTTCGGTGACGAGGCCGCAGGCGGCGTTGATCCGGTCGATCTCGCGCGCTGGATGTTCGACGAGCGCGGCATAGTCGACCACCGTTATGCGGTCGCCCAGCATGTGCTGCCACGCGATGAGGAGTTGATCTTCGATCGCAAAATGCGCGGCGATGTCGGTGAGCGACCAGCTCCAGTCCAGCCCGCGCAGAAACCATGTGCGCAGCGCCGACCATGCGCAGTCGAGCGGGTCGCGGCGCATCCAGATGATCGGTGCGGCGGGGAACATCAGGGCAATCAGCCCGAGATGACGGCTGGTATCGAGCGACTTGTCGATCAACCGCCCCGCACCGGGTTGGCGTTGGGCCGCCAGATGCAAATAGAGTCGGGCGAGGTCCGCTGCGGTGCCTCCTGCGCTGATAAAGCGGCGTGTGTCGGCAGCGGCCGCGCCAATGTCCTGCGTCACCAATTGCATCAGCCCCAACTCTTCACCGCCGTCGACCGCCGAATGACTGGCCAATATCTGTTCGACCAATGTTGTGCCCGAACGCGGCAGTCCGGTAACGAAGATCGGTCGGTCAGGCGCGGCGGCGGGGTTGGCGAGCGCGCTCTGTTCGGCCAGCAAGGCGGCCCAGCCGGTGATTGCGCGCGCGGCGTCCGCGCGGTCGGCGCGCGCGTCATAAGGGCGCGCGGCGCGCATCGGCACGGCGCCGGTCGCAAAGGCCGCGAAGGCAGCGTCATGGGCGCCGCCTTCGGCCTGCGCTTTGCCCACGGCATAGTGATAGGCGCTGAATTCGACGGCATCGGCGCGGCTGATGTGCGGCGCGGCGGCGTCGAGCGCGGCGCGATCAACAGGTGCGACCGGACCCGTCATCGCCAGCGCCAGCCAAGCCTGACCCGACCCCGGATTCACTGCCACTGCGCGGCGCAAATGGTCGCGCGCGCGATCGAAATCGCCCAAATTGGTGGCCAGCGTGCCGCAACTATAATGATAGTCTGCTGCGGTCGGTGTCGCGGCGGGAAGGTCGGCCATGATCGCATCGGCGTCATGCAGACGGCCGAGCTGTGCACTCAGTGCAGCCAGCTCGTACCGCGCCGATGCCGTCGATCCGGCCTCGGCAACATAATGCCCCATTGCGGCCAGCGCGTCGTCGACCTCACCATTCTGCTTGGCAATGGCCGCCATCGATTTCCAGCGCGCACCCAGCGGCGGGCGGGTCGCAATTATGGCATGAACGATGCGCGCCGAATCGGCGCGGCTGCGGCGGCGCAGCGCGTCACCCAACTGACGAATCAGATCTTCGGGGGCGGTGGTCATGGCGGCGCGGGCTTTCGGGGCAAAAGAAAAGGGGGCTGTTTCCAGCCCCCTTTCCCATGTTCAAGCGGTTTTGCAACAAATCAGAAGCGCAGGCCCAGCTGGAAGCGCACCGAGCGAGGTGCCTGGAAGCGGGTCGGCTGCTGATAGGTGTTGCGCGGACGACCGTTGGCCAACGTGCCACGCTCTTCGAAGTCGAGAGCGGCTTTTTCGTTGAACAGGTTGAACAGGTCGACGCGGAAGTCGCCCTGGAACACGTCGGTCGGCAGGCGGAAGACGAAGCTGAGGTTCGTCTGCGTCTGCCAGTCGCTTTGGAACACGCTGCCGCGCGGCGTCAGCGTCGCAACAGGGCTATTCACGTTCACCGCGACACGTTCGTCGGTGATGATGTTGCCGGTTGAATCGACGTTACAATAGTAACCGGCGGCACCATAGAATTGGCCAAACGGATCGATTGACGCCGGGATACGGCCGATACAGCCAAACTTGCGCGGCGAGGTCAGGCTGAAGTTGCCGCCTATCGTCAACCAGTCAGTCACCTGATAGCTGCCGAACAGTTTGAAGTTGTGGCTGCGATGGTTCGGCGAGAAGCCCGTCGTGCCGTTGGTCAGGCCCGGCTGGTCAAAGTCGGTGGTCAGACCGGCGTCGGTCTGGCCATTGTCCGATTTCACCGAACCTTCATAGTTCCCGAACAAACGCGACCAGGTGTAGGAACCCGACAGGCTCCACACGCCATCGAACGCACGGTCGAACTTGAACGTGACCGCGTCGTATTCGCGCTTTGCCGGGGGCAGGCCCAGATCAGCGGCGCTGAACGTGACCGTGCGCAGCGTCGTTTCCGTGCCAACGGGATCGGACAGGGTGATGGTGGCACCCTGACCCGGGTTGACCAGCACATATTGGTGGAAGCCCGACCAGGTGCTGCTGCAACCGGCGATGCCCTTCGACGCGCAATAGGCGTTGACGGCGGCGTCGATGGCGGCGTCTTCCAGTGCGGCATTCAAACGCGTGCGGGTATAATAGATGCCCGCGCTCCAGCGACCACCAAATTTGCGTTCGGCACCGATGATATATTCATCAACCGACTGCGATTGCAGCGTCTTTGAAACCGTCGATTCGGTCGGCGTCGGGACGCCGTCCGAGTTGATCGTGCAGTTTGAGCCACCACCGGTGGGGCAGGTCGTTGCACCCGGTACGCCGTTCAGCGCAGCACCGATGATCGGTGTACCGTCGGCGTTGATCCCGGTCAGCACGTTGAAACGTGTGAAATCGAGTTCAGCGCCAGCCAGACGGATGTTGGTGTTGGCGGCGACGGGCAGGTAATAGCGGCCGAACGAACCGTAAAGCTTTGTCGAGCTGTCGTCGAACACGTCAAACGAAAAGCCCAGACGCGGAGCCCAGTTGTCGCCCGACTTGTAATAGACGTCACCGACGACGTTGGAGTTCTGGAACCGGTCGTTGCGCACACCCAGATTCAGGAGCAGGCGGTCGGCGAACAGGTTCCAGCTGTCCTGAACATAATAGGCTTCATTCTGCGACGCAAAGACACCGCCGTTCACGAAGGTGCGCGCCGTCACATAGTTCACGTTCGGCGTGGTGACGCTGGCGTCGCCGGTCGGACCCGAATTGAAATAGGTGAAGTTGGCCCCGCCGGTGCGCGTGTTCACCGTGTTCGTCGTCAGATCTTCACGATCATAACCGAACTTGATGTGGTGCGAACCGAGCAGTTCGAAACGCAGGTCAACGTCGGCGCGATAAAATTCGCGCGTGTCGTTGCTCAGCGAGATCGAAGCGACCGCGTTGCCCAGAGTCTGACCAGTCCTTGTATCGAACACGTTCGGCAGGGCGTCATTCGACGAACCCACTGTGTCGCGATACTTGTTCTTGCCATAGGCCGCCGAAACCGTCAGCCAGTCGGTGAAGTTGCCGGTGTAACGACCGACATAGTTTTCCCCGCCAAAGCCCTCGACCGATTGGCCCTGTGCCGTGCCGACACCCTTGACCGCCGTCGTCACCGTGTCGTTAAACGCGACATAGTTGTAGCTGTCGACGACCCTCCGGCCGGTCGAGTTGAAATAGGTCAGTTCGAAGCGCTGACCGTCGATCGGAATCGCGTCGACCTTGACCGCATAGAAAGGGCTGCTCGAGCTGCGTGCATCGAGGCGCGAGCCCAGCTGGCGGAAGTTGTCCGTCGTGCCGATCCGCGCGTAGCTGGTGATCGTGTCGGTCGACGTGACGTTGCGGTTTTCATATAGGCCATAGACGAACAGCCGATCCTTGATGACCGGGCCCGACGCATAGAAGGTCGAGTTGAGACGGTGCGCCTTTTCGCGGCTGTTTTCGCTGAAAACCGTGTCCTTGGCATTCGAACGGCCCCAGTTGGGCTGATAGTTCACCAGCACACCGGCATGGAAATCATTCGTGCCCGATTTGGTCACGGCGTTGATGATGCCCCCGGTCGCACGACCGAATTCGGCCGCATAACCACCGCTCTTCACTTCAACCGTCTGGTAAAATTCGAACGGGATGACAACCGCGCCCAAGCCTTCACGGAATTCCGTGATGTTAAGGCCGTTTACATAATATGCGTTTTCAGCGACCGACGCGCCCTGAATGTTGGGCAGGCTGCCAAAGGCGCTGTCACCCTCGGTCGTGCCGGGCGCGAGCAGCACCACCGACGTGATGTCGCGGGCGACAGGTACGCGCGTTGCGAGTTCGCCGATTTCGATAACCGAACCCGTCGTGTTGCGTTCAAAGTCGATAATCTGAACGCGGCCAGCGGTGACGACGATTTCGTTCGTACCGCCGATGGAGGCCAGTGTGAACTGGTTCGCCGAACGGTCGGCCGACAGCACGACGGCATCGTCGGTAAAGGCTTCATAGCCCGACGCTTCGATGGTGAAAGTATAGTTGCCGGTGGGCAGCTGCGGTACGCGGTATGACCCGTTCGAATCGGTCGTGACCGAGCGTTCAAAGCCCTGGTCGTTCGACGTGATGGTCACGGACGCCCCGGCGATGGCGTTGCCATCGGTTCCGATGACGCGCCCCGACGCGCTGACGTTGGTGTAATCCTGTGCCATCGCAGGCGCCGCCACGACGCCCGACATCATCACGCCCGCACCGATCAGCGACAGCGCTTGCAGCGCCGATCCCGACTTGATGAAGCGTTTTGTGAAATTCATTGATTTTTTCACAGTCCAGTCCCTTGCTCTGGTGTTCCATAAAATACCCGGGAATGGCCGCGCCGTCCGCAACAATGGCGAACGCGGAATCACCCCGATTGCCGATGCGATGGAACGGCATTCATGTTGAGTAAAGGGATTTGGCGTGTCGCCCCGGCTTTTGCGCAGGCATTGTGACCGATTTGCAACATGTTCGTAACGGCCTTGCGGACAAATCCAGTTCCACGCAACATTATTACGTGATGCGAGGGTCGGGGGCGGGCCGTATCCGGCTTCCCGACGGGGAAGCCCGCAAATTCAGCGCGGCGGCTTGGCCAGCAACGCGGCGTCGATCCGCGCGTCGTTCCATTTCAGGCCCCAGTGCATGTGCGCGCCCTTGGCCCGGCCGGTCGCGCCGACCAGCCCCAGCCGCTGACCCTGCGTCACCCGGTCGCCCGCCTTGACCTCCAGCTTTGAACAATGGAGGAACGCGCTCGACAGGCCCATGCCATGGTCGACGATCAGCAAATAGCCCTCCAGCGTGAAGGGCCGGTTCGCCGCGAGCACGACGACGCCGTCGGCCGGCGCGACGAACGGCGTGCCCGTCGCCGCGCCGATGTCGGTCCCGCTGTGATAACTGCCCGGTGTGCCGCGATAGTTGCGCATCACCCCGAAATTGGCGGTGATCCGGCCCGCAA
>JBEGPL010000064.1:0-3358 GCA_041181445.1 Pseudomonadota bacterium | reverse complement strand
ATCCGCAAACGGATGAATCGTCCCGTCGGCATCGGCGGCGCTTTCAACCAGCCGCAGGCTGGTGGTGCCGACCATGATCAGCCGCCCGCCGCGCGCGCGCACCGCGTTCAGCCGCGCGGCGGTCGCGGCGTCGATCCGCCCCCATTCGGCGTGCATGGCGTGCGCGTCCGTGTCGTCGACCTT
Source organism: Pseudomonadota bacterium (assembly GCA_041181445.1). GTDB lineage: Bacteria > Pseudomonadota > Alphaproteobacteria > Sphingomonadales > Sphingomonadaceae > Sphingopyxis. The sequence goes on along the minus strand of JBEGPL010000064.1, from coordinate 3,175 downwards.
GACCGGCAGAAAGGTCCCGGCGCCGACATGCAGCGTCAGCGTTTCGGTGTGGATGCCGGCCGCCGACACCGCCGCCATCAGCGCGGGTGTGAAATGCAGCGCCGCCGTCGGCGCGGCAACGGCGCCATCGTGCGCGGCGAACATCGTCTGATAATCAGCGCGATCAGCATCGTCGGTCGCCCGTTTGCCCGCGATATAGGGCGGCAACGGCATCGTCCCCGCGCGTTCGAGCAGCAATTCCACCGGTTCATCGCCGCCAAAGGCCAGCAGCACGCTGCCATCGGCCAGCTTGTCGTCGACCCGCGCCCTGACTCCCTGGCCGAAATCGACATCGTCGCCGACCTTGAGCCGCTTGGCACCGCGAACAAAGGCCTGCCAGCGGCGCAGGTCGACCCGCTTGTGCAGTGTCGCCCCGATTTTGGCTTCGCCGCGCGTGCCGCTCAGCTGCGCCGGAATGACCCGCGTATCGTTGAAGACCAGACAGTCGCCCGCACGCAGCAGTCCCGGCAAATCTGACACGCCGGCGTCGGCCAAGGCCGCATCGCCGCCGTGCACGACCAGCATCCGGGCGGCATCGCGCGGCCGCGCCGGGCGCAGCGCGATCCGATCCGGCGGCAGGTCAAAGTCAAAGGCGTCGACGCGCATGCGCCGAAACTCAGCGCAGCGGCGCGTTCAAATCATCGGCGCTGATGTCACCCGCCGGGGTCGCATCGCGCATCATCGACGCGGGCGGCATCGGCTTGCCATCGGCCGCGACCGACACTTGCACCATCGACGACATGACCGCGGGCGGCTCGCCGCGATTGATCGCATCGACAAAGTTCATGCCCGACACCACCCGGCCGAACACCGTGTAATTCTTGTCGAGCGTGAAGCGCGGCTGGAACATGATGAAAAACTGGCTGTTGGCGCTGTCCGGGCTGTCGGCGCGCGCCATCGACAGCGTGCCGCGGAAATGCGGCGTCGCGTTAAATTCGGCGGTCAGATCGGGCAGTTCGGACCCGCCCTGCCCCGTCGCCGTCGGGTCGCCGGTCTGGGCCATGAAACCCTCGATCACGCGGTGAAACTTGACCCCGTCGTAAAAGCCGCGCCGCGCGAGCGACTTGACCCGCTCGACATGACTGGGCGCGACATTGGGATAGAGCTGGATCACCACGCGGCCGCCGGTCGACGTGTCAATGTTGAGCATATATTCGGGGTTGCCGATATATTGATCGGCGGTCATCGGCGCCGGGGCCGCCGCCGGTGCGTCTTGGGCCGCGAGCGGTGCATCTTGGGCCGCGAGCGGCGTGGCCAATGCCAGCAGCGCGAGCGGCAGGGTGCGCAACAAAGTCTTCATGCCTGATTTCATCCCGATCAAAAATTCGCCGTGCCCCGTGGCGACGGCCCTTAGCGGCAATTGAATGAACGCTCAATGACCATCACGCGTGCGGCGCTATGTCCCCTGGCGAAGCCCGTGTTCGGCGATCCGCCGGGTCACATCAGCGTCAACGGCGGGGGTGACAAATTTGCCGATGTCGCCGCCAAAGACCGCGATTTCCTTGACCAGTTTCGACGCAATCGGCTGCAACGCCACATCGGCCATCAGGAACAGCGTTTCGACGCGGTCGTTCAACTGGCGGTTCATGCCGGTCAGTTGATACTCATATTCAAAATCGGTGACGCCGCGAATGCCGCGAATGACGGTGGTCGCACCCACCCGGTCGGCAAAATCCATCAGCAGCGAGCTGAAGCCGAGGACTTCGATGGTCGCGTCGCCGATGCTGGCAACCTCGCGCTTGACCATGGCGATCCGCTCGTCATCGTCGAACATCGGCGACTTGGCGATGTTGGTGGTGACGCCGATGATCAGCCGGTCGACCAGCTTGGTCCCGCGCCGGATGATGTCCATATGGCCCAGCGTGATCGGGTCAAAGGTCCCGGGATAAACTCCGATGCGCATCACCTGTCCCTTTCGATGACATAATGGGCGATGGCGCGGAGCAAATCGGCTTCCGTGCCGTATCCGGCAAGATGACCGATCGCCTGATCGACCAGCGCGCGGGCCTGTTCGCGTGCGCGGTCCAGCCCCATCAGCGTCACGAAAGTCGCCTTGCCTGCCGCCGCGTCCTTTTGCAGCGCCTTGCCCGCGACAGCGGCGTCCCCCTCGACGTCCAATATGTCGTCAGCGATCTGGAATGCCAGCCCGATGTCGCGGGCATAACCGCGAATATGAGCACGACCCTCGGGCGGGACGCGGCCCAGTATCGCGCCGGCCTCCAGACAGAAAGCGATCAGCGCGCCGGTTTTCAATTGCTGCAACCGCGTCACCGTTTGCAGGTCGAACCGGCTGGTTTCGGCGATCAGGTCCATCATCTGGCCGCCCGCCATGCCCGACGGCCCCGACGCACGCGCCAGTTCCAGCACCAGTTCGTTGCGCACGAACGGGTCGGCGTGCGTTTGCGGATCGGCCAGCACGTCGAACGCCAGCGCGTGCAGCGAATCGCCCGCCAAAATCGCCGTCGCCTCGTCAAAGGCCTTGTGCACGGTCGGCTTGCCGCGGCGCAGATCGTCATCGTCCATGCAGGGCAGATCGTCGTGGATCAGCGAATAGACGTGCATCGCTTCGACCGCGACGCCCACCGCCAGCGCACATTCGCGGTCGACGCGGAACAGGTCGGCTGCGGCACGCACCAGCAAGGGGCGCAGCCGCTTGCCGCCGCCGATGGCGGCATGGCGCATCGCTTCATACAGCCGCGCGCGCGGGTCGGCGGGAACGGTGAGCAGCCGGTCGAACCAGCCATCGACGTCGGCCGCCACATCGGCCATCGCCGCGTCCAGCACCTCATCATCGGCCACCGTCGTCACGCTGTTCATCGTATCAACCCTCGGCAAAGGGCGTGGTGCCGGCGGCCTGACCGTCGGGACCGATGCTGATCTGTTCGATCCGCGCCTGTGCTGACGCCAGCCGCGCCTCGCAATGCGCGCGCAGCATGTCGCCGCGCGCATAAAGTGCAACCGACTGGTCGAGCGCGACGTCGCCGGTTTCAAGTTTGCGCACAATCACCTCCAGTTCGGCGAGCGCTGCTTCAAAGGTCATCGCCGCCACGGCGCCGGAATCGTCGGACTTGTCCATGCGACTGCTTTGACCGCCGACCCGCGCTTGGTCAAGCTTGACCTCGCGTCCGCCGCCGTT
>JBEGPL010000063.1:0-3788 GCA_041181445.1 Pseudomonadota bacterium | reverse complement strand
CGGACCGAGCTGCAATTCGGGCCGCGCCCGCCACCACGCGGCTTCGTCGTCATAACGTGACCGGTCGTGCGTCAGCATGCGGTACCGCATATTGTCGGCACTGCCCGACCGCGCGGCGTCGGCCCATGCTGCGGTCGTCGATCCGCGCAGCCAGCCCATGATGCGCGCCATCATGTGCAGAAAGGCGACCGGCATGCGGCCATGAAAGGCGCACATCGGCGCCAGCAAGATCGCCGCGTCGGGGGTGATCCGCCCGGCCGCCAGCGTGCGCAGCACCAGATGTCCGCCCATGCTGTGGCCGACGATGATGTGCGGTGCGGCGGTGCGCGCCGCCCAGTCAGCATAATACGCCGCCAGATCATCCTCCCACGGCGCGAAATCGACGGCATGGCCGACGTGCGGATCGGCCGACAAACGACCCGATGCACCCTGCCCGCGCCAGTCAAAGGCTTCGACCACCCAGCCCGCGGCCGCCAGTTCGCCGCATGCTTCGGCATATTTTTCGGCAAAGTCGGCGCGGCCAGTCTGAAACAGGATCGACCCGCGCACCGGCCCCCTTGCGGCAAAGGCCAGCGACCGCAGCGGCCAGCCGTCGGGGGCAGTCCGAATCGTCTCGGTCGCGGTATCGGGCAGCGTGCGGCGGCTGGCAAAGGCTTGATCCATAACCGGCATGGTTACGGTTTGGTAAGGCATGCGGTCTAGTGGTTTTCGGCATGTTTACCGAATATCTTGCCATGGTCCTCGCTGCGCTGCTTGCGGTGCTGCTGGTTGCGGCGGCGATCAGCGACCTGAAATGGCGGATCATCGACAATGACCTGAATTTCGCGATTGCCGCGCTTGCGGTCGCCTATTGGGCGGCGACGGGCCTGTCGCCTTGGCCCGACCTGGTGTGGCAAGTGGGCATCGCGCTCATCGTCTTTATGTTCTTTGCCGGGTTGAACTTCGTCGGCGGCATGGGCGGCGGCGACGTCAAAATGGCCGGCGCGATGGCGCTGTGGATTCCCGTTTCCCTGATTATGCCGACTCTTACGGTGATGGCGCTGGCCGGCGGCGTGATCAGCGCGGCGATGGTCGTGCACAAATATATCGGCAAAAAAACGGCCCAGCCAGAAGTGCCATATGGGGTCGCGATCGCAATCGGCGGTCTTTGGGCGCTTCACCAACAATATCTTAACCAGTTTTCGGTTATCGGACATGTCTGAAGGTTAGCACGGCCCCGGGGGACCGTTGCAGGAGGCGAAAATCGTCATGGATACGAAAAAAATTGCCCTTATCATTGGCGCGCTGGTGATCGCGATTGGCGCGGCATTCGGCGTCAACCAGATGATGCAAGGGGCATCCGCTCCGCAGGCACGCGCTGCTGCGTCGCCCGAACTGTCGGGACCGAACATCTTGGTCGCGACCCGCGCGCTGCCGCCCGGTACGATCATCACGGCCGACGCGTTCCGTTTCCAGCCCTGGCCGAAAGATCTGGTCGAGCGCAACTATTACCTGAAGGACAAGACCGACGAGAAGTCGCTGGTCGGCACCGTCGTGCGCCATCAGATCACGGCGGGACAGCCGCTGACCCAGGGTTCGCTGGTGCATCCCAATGATCGCGGCTTCCTGGCTGCGGCGCTTGGCGCCGGTATGCGCGCCGTGACGATCAAGGTTTCGGCCGAACAGGGCGTCGCCGGGTTCATCTTTCCGGGCGACCGCGTCGACTTGCTGCTGACCCAGCAGATCAAGGTCAAGGAAGGCGGCACCTATCCTGACGAAGAATTGCACACGTCGGAAACCATCGTCCAGAATTTGCGCGTGCTCGCCACCGACCAACGCGTCGAGGCCGAGGATGAAACGGGCAAAACGCCAGTCAAGACCTATGGCACCGTCACGTTGGAAGCGACCAGCGAGATTGCCGAAAAGATTGCGGTTGCGCAGAATCTGGGCCGCTTGTCGCTCGCCCTGCGCCCGATCTCTGACAATGCCGCTGAACTGGAATCGGCCATCGCGTCGGGCTCGCTGAGCGTGCCGACCAATGGCGATGCCAAGGCCGAAAGCAAGATGCTGAGCGAAGCGCGCAACCGCCCGCAGGCGTCGAAGGGTTCGTCCACAACGGGCGGTGACGTATCGCGCTTCTGGATCCCCGTGTCCGGCCGCGTGTCGCCGTCGGTCGCCCCGCGCGCGCCGCAGGCTCAGCCCGGCAACATGCCGTTCAACAATGGCGGCGATGCCGCTGCGGCACCCGCCGCACCCAAAGGACCCGTCGTCCGCGTGTCACGCGGCGGTCGGATCACCGAAGTTCCGGTCGGAGGAAAGTAAGATGAGCAGTTTGAAAACCATGCGGACGGCCATGCTCTGCCGGACACTCATCATCGGCCTGACGGCTGGGACTCTGGCGCTGGCGCCGGCCCCGATGGCGGTCGCGCAGTCAACCCAGAACACCAGCGCCAGCATGGACCTGTCGGTCGGTCGCGGCCGTCTGGTCAGCCTGCCCGCGCCGATGGTCGACGTCTTTGTCGCCAATGACCAGGTCGCCGACGTCCAGATCCGTTCGTCGAAGCAGCTTTACATCTTTGGCAAGACGCCGGGTGAAACCAGCATCTATGCCACCGATGCATCGGGCAAGGTCGTCTATTCGACCGTCGCCCGCGTCGGCAACAATATCGAGACGATCGATCAGATGCTGAAACTGGCGATGCCCGAAGCCAGCATCGATGCCAACACGATGAACGGCTTTGTGCTGCTCACCGGCACCGTGTCTTCACCCGAAGACGCCGCCGAAGCTGAGCGGTTGGTTCAAGCCTTTGTGGGCGACGGCACCAAAGTCTTGTCGCGGTTGCGCACGGCGACGCCGTTGCAGGTCAATCTGCAGGTCCGCATCGCCGAGGTAAACCGGTCGCTGGTGAAAGAAATCAGTGGCAATATCCTGACGCGCGATTCGACCGGCGGTTTCGCGTTTGGCATCGGTCGTGGCCGCGCGCTGGGCACGATCACCACCCCGCAGATCGGCGTCGACCCGACCACCGGCCTGCCGATTTATGGTCCGACGGCCTATAATGCGACCCGCCCAGACAATGTGTCGTCGCTCATGGGTGCTGGCCGCCTGTTCGGGCTCGACATATTGTCGGCGATCGATGTCGGCGAACGGTCGGGCATGGTGACGACACTGGCCCAGCCGAACCTGACCGCGCTGTCGGGCGAAACCGCCGACTTCCTGGCGGGCGGCGAATTTCCGGTGCCGATCCCGGGCAACTTTGCCGGGACGACCATCGAATATCGCAAATATGGTGTCAGCCTGGCCTATACGCCGACGGTCTTGTCGAACGGCCGCATTTCACTGCGCGTCCGTCCCGAAGTGTCGGAACTGTCGACCGAAGGCGCGATCCGCGTGCAGGGCTTTGAAATCCCCGCACTCACCATCCGCCGGACCGAAACCACGGTCGAACTGGGGTCGGGCGAAAGCTTCATGATCGCGGGCTTGATGAATAACCGTTCGGTCGGGGCGATCGACAAGATTCCGGGTCTGGGCGACGTGCCCATCCTGGGCACCTTGTTCAAGTCGGACAATTTCCGGCGCGGCGAGACCGAACTGGTGATCGTCGTGACCCCGTTCCTGGTCAAACCGGTGTCGGCGAACGACATCGCGCTGCCCACCGATGCCTATGAAACGCCGACCGATCTGCGCCGGCTGTTGCTCGGAGAAACATCGGCGGGCGTGACCGGCGGCGAACGGCCCAAGCCGCGGCTCGATTCGAATGTCGATGATGCCGACCGGCGCCGTGGCAGCGATGACGTCAGCCCGGGTT
>JBEGPL010000062.1:0-8839 GCA_041181445.1 Pseudomonadota bacterium | reverse complement strand
GTGCATTTCGGGTTGATAGAAACGGTGGACGCCCTTGCCCGCGCCCTTGGCGGCATAAAGCGCCAGATCGGCGTTGCGGGTCAGGTCGTCGGGGTCGTTGCCGTCGGTCGGGGCAATGGCGACGCCGACGCTCGCGCCGATCTGGATCGAACAATCGTCGATGACATAGGGCAGCGACAGGCGGTTGATGATCGCGTCGGCCAGTTCGGCCAGATTGGCGCGGTCGTTGACGTCGGGGATGATGACGGTGAATTCGTCGCCGCCCAGCCGGCCGACCTGACCCTTGGCGCCGACAACGCGCGACAGCCTTTGCGCGACGATTTTGAGCAATGCGTCGCCCATCGGGTGACCCAGCGTGTCGTTGACATTCTTGAACCGGTCGAGGTCGAGCAGCAACAGGCCGCACCCGCCCTGTCGCAGCGAATCGGCGTCGAGCAATTCTTCCAATGTGCGGCGCATGTTGACGCGGTTGGGCAGCCCGGTCAGCCCGTCATAATTGGCCAGCCGGTTGGCGTCGGCTTCGGACTTTCGCTGTTCGGACAGGTCGGTGCCGCTGCCATGATAACCGATGCAGCGGCCATGGCCGTCCATGATCGGGGTGCCCGACAGCGACCACCACAATTCGTCGTCGGTTTGCGCATGCACGACCAGATCGTTGAATTCGATGCCGGCGGCCAGCGCGAATTCGATCGTTTCGTCGCTTTGCGAGGGGTTGAAATCACCGGTTTCGCCGGTCTTCATCAGTGCCGAAAAATGGGTGCCGATCAGATCCTTGGAACTGGTGCCCAGCCGCGCGTCCAGTTCGTCGGTGATATAGGTCAGCCGTCCGCGCACATTGGTTTGCCAGAACCAGCCGCGCCCGCTGCGTTCAAAGCCGCCCAGCAGCTCGCGGGCGGCGCGGTCGCGGCCACCGACCGTGTTGCGCATCAGCTGAATCCGATGGCGCTGCGCTGACAGGCCCATCGCCATGCCCAGCGTCACCAGCGTGACGCCGATGGCGGTGATCGCCGCGACCGCGTTCATGCCGAAGGCGACATAGACACCGATCGACGCCAGCAACCGCGCGCCCAACACGGCCGGCAGCGCCAGCGTCGCCAGCTTGCCCAGCGCGAGTGCATTGCCCGCAATCACCGCCAGCTGGCCGCCCAGATTGGGGGCCGCGATCAAGGCCGCGCTCCACGCTGCCGCGCTGACCAGATTGATCAGCGACAGCGTCAGGATCGCGCGGGTGTCGGCCCAGGCGATCAGCCTGCGCCGCACCATCGGGATGCAAATGATGATGTCACACAGCATGACGAGCGCGGCGCAGCTGCCCAGTGTGATCAGCGTGTTGCCGCTCGCCGCCGCATCGCCAAGCGCGACCAGCGCGCCGAGCGCACCGATGGCGACCAGATTGGCAACCGCCGCCCAGCGCATGCCGGTGAAACAAAGATCGATGGTTTGCGCGGTGTCTTCGGGTGTCGGATTGTCGCGATCGGGCAGGCCCAGCCAGCCGCGCAGACCCGCGGGCGGCGGCGACGTTTCCGCCTCACTTTGCAAATTGTCCCGCAACCGTACCGACATTTCACCCCCGCCGCACTGCACCCGCACCCCGAACCCGCGCCCGATTTAGGCGATCAAGGTTAAGACCGGTTAAACAAACGCCCCGTTTTGGCGGCAATTTCCTGTGCCGCTATGGGACTGTTTTGGGGGTGGGGCGCGGCGGCGGCGGGCGTTACAATATGCCGAACACCGCGATCAGCAACGGGTCGTTTGTCGCCTGTGGATTGGCGCGGATCGCGCTTTCCTCGGTGCCGATCGCGCGGTAAATGGCGCGCGACGCGCGGCCGCTGACATCGCGGGTCAGCCCGGCAAAATCGATGCCGGTGGCGACGCGCAGCGCGTCGTTGACCACCGCGCTGTCGAACAGCCGCAATCCCTGATCGACGCCGGGGATCATCGCGGTGAACAACGCCTCGCCCATCGCCGCTTGCAACAGGTCGGTCGCCGCCGTCGGCCCGCCGCGCACGATGGCGGCGGCATCGGCGATGCTGACCGACGTGATCGCGTCGGCGACCATCGGCGCGGCGATTTCGGCGCCCTTTTCGGCGGCACGATTGACCTGTTTGACCAGCCGGTCCTTGACCGGGCCCGACCGCAACAGCGCCGCGAGCAGGCTGGTCGCACCGTCGCCGCCCAGTTGCGGCGGCAGGTTGATCCGCGCGACGCTGCTGTCCAGAAATCCGTTCGGCGCGATCAGCGTGGCAAAAGCCCGCTGCGATGACAGCGACAGCAGGCGGCGGATCGCCTCGGTCAGGCTGACCCCGCCCATCGACGCGCACCCGGGGAGCAGGATCAACGGCAATGCGGCGGCCCCGGCGGTGAGCAATTGGCGGCGGCCCAGCGGCGTCCTGACAATATCCTGCATCGTGAATATCCTTTCCCTCACCCGAAAATGACGCTGGCGTTCTTTTTATGTTCCCGTTATGCGGGGGCATGGCGAGAGCAAAGCGAACCTATGTGTGCCAGCAATGCGGGTCGGTGTCACCCCGCTGGCAGGGGCAGTGCGACGATTGCAGCGGGTGGAACACGCTGGCCGAAGAAGCGCCGGCGACGGTGTTCGCGGCGCGCCATGACCTGCAAAGCGGCGGGCGACGGATTGCGCTCGAATCGCTGGATCATGACGAACCGCTGCCGCCGCGCATGGCGACCGGAATCGCGGAGTTCGATCGCGCGCTGGGCGGCGGTTTCGTCGCGGGGTCGGCGACGTTGATCGGCGGCGATCCCGGCATCGGCAAATCGACGCTGTTGCTTCAGGCGGCGGGCAAGATGGCGCTGGCCGGACAGAGCGTCGCCTATATCAGCGGCGAGGAAGCGGCGGCCCAGGTGCGGCTGCGCGCACAGCGGCTGGGGCTGGGCAAGGCGCCAATAGCGCTGGCGAGCGCGACGTCGGTGCGCGACATCTTGACGACGCTGAGCAGCGGTCCGCCGCCCGCGCTGGTCGTGATCGATTCGATCCAGACGATGCACAGCGACCTGATCGAGGGCGCGCCGGGGACGGTGAGCCAGGTGCGCGCCGCCGCCCAGGAACTGATCCGCTTTGCCAAAGACCGGTCGTGCGCGGTGGTGCTGGTCGGCCATGTCACCAAGGACGGGTCGATTGCCGGCCCGCGCGTGCTCGAACATATGGTCGACACCGTGCTGGCGTTCGAGGGCGAGCGCAGCCATCAATACCGCATCCTGCGCGCGATCAAGAACCGCTTTGGCGGCACCGACGAAATCGGCGTGTTCGCGATGGTCGAAAGCGGTCTTGCGGAAGTGGGCAACCCCAGCAGCCTGTTCCTGACCGACCGCGACGGCGCGGTGCCCGGCGCGGTGGTGTTTCCCGCGCTGGAAGGCACGCGGCCGGTGCTGGTGGAGATTCAGGCGCTGACCGTGCGGCTGGCGAGCGGGGCGACGCCGCGCCGCGCCGTCGTCGGGTGGGACAGCGGGCGGCTGGCGATGATATTGGCGGTGCTGGAGGCACGCTGCGGGCTCAGCCTGTCGGCGTGCGAAGTGTATTTGAACGTCGCGGGCGGATATCGGTTGACCGACCCCGCCGCCGACATGGCGGTCGCCGCCGCGCTGGTTTCGGCGCTGTCCGAACGGCCGGTGCCTGCCGACGTCATCGCCTTTGGCGAGGTCGCGCTGTCGGGCGAGGTGCGCCCGGTTGCGCACGCCGGTTTGCGCCTGCGTGAGGCTACAAAGCTTGGTTTTTCAAGCGCTTGGACGCCGCCGCGCGGCAAGGGTGAGGCGGCCGGCGACGGCGCGATTCGCACCAAAGGCTTTGGCCGCCTGTCGGAACTCGTTGACCAATTGCTTGGCCGCGATTAGCCCCAAAAACATGGGACTGACCGCTTTGGATATCATCGTGCTGCTGCTGGTCGGCGGCGGTGCCGTGTTCGGCTTTATGCGCGGCCTGGTGCAGGAAGTGTTGAGCCTGCTCGCGTGGGTGCTGGCGATTGTCGCGGTGCGGCTGTTCCACCCGATGGCAAATGCGGCGCTGGCCGATTATGTCGGCACCGAAGGCGGGTCGGCGATGCTGTCGTTCGCGCTGCTGTTCGGTGCGGTGTTCGCGCTCGGCAAATATATGTCGCGCAACATTGGCGAACGCGCGCGCCGGTCGTTCATCGGCAATTTTGACCGCGCGCTGGGCGCCGGGTTCGGCATGGTCAAGGGGCTGGTGATCGCCAGCCTGCTCTTCATGCTCGGCGCGCTGGTGTACGACGTCGTCTATGGCGGCGACGCCAAACGCCCGGCGTGGATGACCGACAGCCGCACCTATCCCGCGCTGGGCGCAAGCAGCGGGGCGATCAGCGCGCTGGTCGCCGAACGGCGCAAGGCGAGCGCGGCGAGCGCGGCCGACGCGAAGGATGCCGACGGCGCGGCGAAATGACCCCGCCGCTGTATAACCGCGACATTTTGCGGCTGGCGGTGATGCTGGCCGATTATCCACTGGCCGATTTTCCGTGCGGCGCATTGGCCGCTGATCAGGGCGTGGTGCGCGCCGAAATGCGGTCACCTTTGTGCGGCAGCCGGGTGATGCTGGCGCTGGCGCTGGATGCAAAGGGGCATATCGCGCGCGTCGGCATCCGCGCCGATGCCTGCGCGCTGGGACAGGCGTCGGCGGCGCTGATGGCGGCGCATGCGCCGGGGCGCAGCGCCGGGGACATGGCGGCGGCGGCGGCGGCGGTCATGGACTGGCTGGCGGGCGATGCGCCGCTGCCCGACTGGCCGGGGTTCGCCGCGTTGGCGGCGGCGCGCGATTATCCCGCGCGCCACGGGTCGATCGCGCTGCCGTTCCGCGCGGCGGCGGCGGCGCTGGGCGTCGATGTGGCGGGCAAAGAGGCGGCGGCATGACCCTGTCCATGGCCGCACAGGCGACGTCGATGATCGCCAGCGATGCCAGCGCGACCGAACGTCTGTTGTTCGAAGGCGCGATATTGCTGGGCGTCGCGACGCTGTTTGTGCTGTTGTTCCGGCGGCTGGGGCTGGGTGCGGTGCTGGGTTATCTGGTCGCGGGCGCACTGGTCGGGCCGCAGGGACTGGCGCTGGTTGGCGGCGGCGAATCGAAACTGGCGATTGCCGAACTGGGGATTGCGCTGTTGCTGTTTCTGGTCGGGCTGGAACTGCATCCGCGGCGACTGTGGGCGCTGAAACGCGACATTTTCGGGCTGGGGCTGACGCAGGTGGTGGTGTGCGGACTGGCGCTGGCGGCGCTGGTGCTGGTCGCCATGGATTTCACCTGGGGCGCGGCGATCGCCATCGGATTGCCGCTGGCGTTGTCGTCGACGGCGCAAGTGCTGCCGGGGTTGAAAAGCAGCGGGCGGATCAATTCGCCCTTTGGCGAGCGGGCCTTTGCGATCCTGCTGTTTCAGGACCTGTCGATTGTCCCGCTGATCACGATCATCGCCGCGCTGTCGCGCGCGCCCGCCGACCCCGCCGCGCCGCCGGGGTGGCAACTCGCACTCTATACCGTTGGCGCCATCATCGGGCTGGTGCTGGCGGGGCGGTTCGTGCTGAACCCGCTGCTGCGTCTGGTCGGGCGGCTGGGCGAACGCGAATTGTTCGTCGTCGTCGGCCTGCTGACCGTGCTGGCAAGCGCGGCCTTGATGCACAGCCTGCACCTGTCGACCGCGCTCGGCGCGTTTATCGCGGGCGTGATGCTGGCCGATTCGCCGTATCGGCACGAGATTGAGAGCGATGTCGAACCGTTCCGCCTGATCCTGCTCGGGCTGTTTTTCCTCGCGGTCGGGATGCTGCTCGACCTCGATGCGATCATGGCGCGGCCGGGGCTGGTGATCGGGCTGGCGCTGGCGCTGGTCGCGGTCAAGGTCGCGTTGATCAGCGGCGTGGCGATGGCATTCGGGGTCGACCGCAAGGCGGCGGTGGGGCTGGGGCTGTTGCTCAGCCAGGGCGGCGAATTTGGCTTTGTCCTGTTCACCCAGGCGCGCGACGCCATGCTGATCGCCCCCGAAGCCGCCAGCCTGTTCAGCGGCGTGGTGACATTGTCGATGGTGACGACGCCGTTCCTGATGCTGTTCGCACGCGGGCTGGAACTGGCGCGGCCCACGATCACGGGTGCCGCGCCGCCCGGCCCCGAAAGCGCCCCGCGCGGACGGGTGATCGTCATCGGCCATGGGCGCTTCGGGCAAGTGGTGGCGCAAATGCTCAACGCCGTCGATTGTTCGGTGACGCTGGTCGACAAAAAGCCTAGCCAGATCGAACTGTCGGGCCGTTTTGATAACAAGGTGTGGTTCGGCGACGGCTTGCGCATCGACCTGTTGCGCGCGGCCGGCGCGGCGGAGGCGCAGCTCATCCTGTTCTGCATCGACGACAAGAATCTGACGGCGGCGGCGCTGGCGCCGGTGCGTCAGGCCTTTCCCGATGCGCGGATTTTCGCGCGGGTTTTTGACCGGCGGCAACTGGTCGAATTGTCGGACGCGTCGCTGGATGGCACGGTGCGCGAACTGTTCGAAAGCTCGATCGCGATGGGGCTGATGGCGCTGCAAGCCATCGGCATCACCGACGATGAAATCGCCGATACCGAAGCCGCGTTCCGCCACCTCGACGACCGGCGGCTGGCCGAACAGATCGCCACCGGCGATATGCGCGCGGGGCTGGACCACCGCTTTCAGGTCGATGGCGGGCCGACGGTCAACCGCGTGCTGGCGGCGGTCCGCGCGCTGCGCGAGGGTCAGCTGCCGCCGCGCGCCTGATCCAGAAACGCCGCAACATCGGCCAGATCGACGCTGGTGTCGACGAAAGCCTGACCAATTCCGCGCGTCAGGACAAAGGGGATGCGGCCGCCGCGCCCCTTTTTGTCGAGCATCATATGCGCCGCCAGCGCGCGGCCCGACGCCGTGACGCCCGCGCTGGCCAGGTCGTGCGGCAAGCCGGCAGCGGCGAAATGTGCGGCGACGCGCGCCGCGTCATCGGCGGGACACAGCCCGCGCGCCGCCGAAAAGGCAAAGGCGATGGCACAGCCCGCCGCGACCGCTTCACCGTGGAGCAGCGCGTCGGAAAAGCCGGTTTCGGCCTCCAGCGCGTGGCCGAATGTATGGCCCAGGTTGAGCAAGGCGCGGACATCGTGCGTCTCGCGTTCGTCGGCGGCGACGATGCGCGCCTTTGCGGCGACGCTGATCGCGATGGCATGCGCGCGCGCGGCGGGGTCCCCGGTCAGCAGCGCGGCGTGGTTCGCCTCGCACCATGCAAAGAAGGCTGAATCGCCGATCAGCCCATATTTGACGACTTCGGCATAGCCCGCGCACAGGTCCCGCGGCGGCAATGTGGCGAGCAGGTCGGGGTCGATCAGGACCAGCGCGGGCTGGTGAAAGGCACCGATCATATTCTTGCCGCCCGCGCCGTTGATCGCGGTCTTGCCGCCGACGCTGCTGTCGACCTGGGCCAGCAAGGTGGTGGGGATCTGGATGAAGCCGCAGCCGCGCTTGACCAACGCCGCCGCCAGCCCGACCAGATCGCCGATCACGCCGCCGCCCAGCGCGATGACATGGTCCGACCGTTCGACCCCGCGCGCGATCAGCCATTCGCTCAGCTGTTCAAGCCCGGCCCAGCTTTTGCTCGCTTCGCCCGGCGCCAGCACCAGCGTGTCGTGGGAAATGCCCGCCGCCGACAGACGGGCGCGGAGGGCATTGCCGTGCAGCGCGTCGACATGCGTGTCGGTGATGACCCACGTCTGCGGACGTTTCAGCCGCGCGGCGACATGGTCCCCGGCGCGCGCGATCAGCCCCGGTTCGATGACAACATCATAGCCATGACCGGCCAGATCGACGCGGATTACGGGCATGTGCGGAGCGCCTCCAATATGGTGCGGACGGTGGCATCGTGCGGGCCATTGTTCGATTCGACCCGCAGCGGCGCCAGCGCATAGAGCGGATTGCGCACCGCCGCCAGTTCGCGCAGCACGGTTTTGGGGTCGCGCCCGACCAGCAACGGGCGATGTCCCCGGCGTGACACCCGGTCGACCAGCGTATCGACATTTGCGTCGATCCAGACGGCGCGCGCCTGTGCAAGGATCAGCGTGCGGGTGTCGTCGTTGATGAACGCGCCGCCACCGGTGGCGAGCACCATCGGCGCGCCCGACAGCAACCGCGCGATCACCCGCCGCTCGCCGTCGCGAAAATGCGCTTCGCCGAAACGTTCGAAAATATCGGCAATCGACATGCCGGCGGCGCGCTCAATCTCGTCATCGGCGTCGACAAAGCGCATGTTCAACCGCTGCGCCAGCCGCCGCCCGATCGTCGACTTTCCGACACCCATCATCCCGACCAGCACGATCGGACGCACGGCGGCGGCGCTCCGGTCCCGGCGCGGCCGGACTTTGCGCGGCTGGTCCCGGGTGGGCCGGTCATTGGTGGGCGAGGCACGCGTCATGCGCGCGGGCTATAAACAGCACGCCGCGCCTTGCCACAAAAATGTGCACGCACGGCCGCCGGGTGGGCGGCGCGCAACGCAGTGGCTTGCCCTTTCGCCGTGCATTGATAGAGACGGTCGGATGACATCCAAGGGTCGCAAATATGGGGTGAAAAGCGGCGCGGTGCTTGCGCTGCTGGCGGGCGCGGCATTGGCCGTGCTGCCCGCATGGGCCCAGGAATCGCTGCTGCCCGAAGGATTTGGCGACCCGGCACCGCCAGCAAAGGGCCCCGCCCCGAAAAATCAGCCGGCATCGAAATCGCCGACGCCGACGCCCGCACCGCGCGGCGGCGGCGCCACGGACGGCGGCGAGTCCGGCGGCGGCGGCGCGACGTCGGGTGGAACCGGCGACGGCGGCGACAGCCCGCGCTTCACGTCCGAACGCGCC
>JBEGPL010000061.1:0-5951 GCA_041181445.1 Pseudomonadota bacterium | reverse complement strand
ATGAATGCACTGTCTGCCTCCAACTGGACCGCGATGTTTGCCACGCGGCACATGCACGAATTCGGCCTGACGAGAGAGCATTTGGGGACACAAGCCATCATCCAGCGCGACAACGCTATGCTGAATCGCCGAGCAGTTTTTCAAAAGCCGCTGACGATGGATGACTATCTTGGCGCGCGAATGATTTCCTCGCCTTTGGGCCTGTTCGACTGCGACATCCCGATTGATGGGGCCTGTGTGATTATTGTTTCAGCAACAGACGCCGCGCGTGACCTTCGACAGGTGCCGCTGTCGATTGAAGCATTTGGCGCGGGCATGCGGTCACAGGAAAGCTGGGACCAGCGCGCCGACCTCACCACCATGGCCGCACATGATGCCGCAGCCGATATGTGGTCCCGCACCGAATTGAAGCCGAAAGACGTTGACGTCCTTTCGCTCTATGACGGCTTCTCTATCTATGTTCCCATGTGGCTGGAAGCATTCGGATTTTGCGAGCACGGCGGAGCCGGGGAATTCATCGCCCGGGGCAACACGCGGCGCGATGGCAAATTTCCGGTCAACACCGGCGGCGGGCAATTGTCCGCCGGACGGCTGCACGGTTTTGGCCTGCTGCACGAAGCATGCGTCCAACTCTGGCGCGAAGCAGGTGACCGCCAGGTAGCAGGCGCAACAACCGCCGTTTGCGGAATGGGGGGAGGCCCCCTCGCCGGGGCGATGCTGATCCAGAGGGCCGACGCATGAACCGCCGTACGCTTGCACTGATGATCGTCGCGCTGCTTGTCGGCGATATCACCGCTTCGTTCGAAACTGCGATGATCTATGCCGCGCTCAAACCGATGAACGAAACCTTTGGCGATCCGATCAAGGTGGGCTGGCTTGTCACCAGCTATTTATTGGTCGCCGCCGCAGCCACCGCAATTGTCGGCAGGATCGGCGATTTGTTCGGGCGCAAACGTGTGATGATCGCTATGCTGGCGGTTGGTGCGATCGGTTCGCTAGTCAGCGCTGTTGGCGAGAGCTACGCGGTTATTCTTGCTGGGCGCGCGATCCAGGGATTGACCGGCGCGGTATTACCGCTGGCATTCGGGATTGTCCGCGAAGAAGTGCGAAGTGAGCGTGTGCCACTGGCAACGGGCATCATGCTGATGGGCGCAACGATTGGCACAGCGACGGGGTTGGTCGCAGGCGGACTTATTGTAGATAATTATGGCTGGCACGCCATTTTCTATGCCAGCGCCGCGCTCGCGCTCGTCTCCATATTACTGGCTTGGGCATTTGTGCCTGATCGCAGGGGCAGCACCGCTGCGCGCAATGTCGATTATTTTGACGGACTGATCTTTATTCCGGCGGTTACCGGTTTGCTGCTTTATATGAGCAACATTAAGCTTTCTGGCTGGACAGGGTCTTACCAGCTGCCGCTGGCTGCATTCAGCATGACGTGCCTGATTGTCTGGATACGGAAGAGCCTGCGCAGTGCCAATCCGTTAATCAACGTTCGCCTTTTTGCCGACCGGACAATTTGGGTCTCAAATGCGATCACCGCACTCTATGCAATGAGCGCGCTACAAATCACGCTCGTTTTCTCGATCATTTTGCAGTCGCCTGTATGGACCGGCATCGGCCTTGGTGTCACTGCAACCGTCTCAGGTCTCGTCAAACTGCCGTCTAATATCAGTTCGATGCTGGCAGCCCCTCTGGCAGGATGGGTCACGGGACGACGCGGTGGCAGGGTGGTGATGTTCTGGGGCGGATTGATGACGGCCACGGGTTGGTTCATGGCGCTTTTCCTAAACCAGTCGACCACCATCGTGGCACTTGTGCTGATTATCATTTCATTCGGCACCACAATTACATTTGCGACCGCTCCGACGATGATCCTCGCCGCCGCGCCCAAAGACAGGTCGAGCGAGGCAACGGGTATGCTGTCAGTGGTTCGGGCGGTGTTTATGGCTATCGGTGCACAGTTTGTGAGCGTGCTGCTGGCCAGTGATACAGTAGCACGCGGCGGCGCGGATTTCCCGAGCCGGTCCGCGGCATTACTGACGATCGGAATTATTGGCGGATTGAGTTTCGGCGCGGCTGCCTTGTCATTTGCGTTGCCTAAGGTTCAGCGTAACAACACTGCGAGTTGAGGTACTTCGGCCATTGAACGGATGACGTCGTTCAAATGGGTACAGCCCAAAGTGCCCGGCAATGTTTCGAGCACCTTCGCGCGCAATTCGCCTAGCGGTGTACCGAGCATACGCTGGGCATGCGCGACAGCTCCCGGGCATTCACGGAATGGCAGGATGCGGGCGTCAACTTTCAAATCGGCCAGTATACCGTCCGTCGCTCGCGCGGTGACGTGGTACTCGTGAATGGCAATACGGTCGCCGCCAACGGGTGATGTGCCGCTGTCCTGAAAACCCACATCAATCATCAGCCCGTCGCCATCCTGCCAAACATCGATCCGTCGGGCGCGCCGCATGCCGACGCCTTCTTGAACACCAAGGGTGTGCCAACCGTCTGGGTCAGCCGGGTTAAGAAGCGACGGGACGACCGCAGAGCTTTGATCTTTTGAGGGGCCAGAGCGCAACAGAGCCGAGGAACCGGCCGCAAAACCGCTGCACACCCCCTCCATGTTGCCGCCGCGACCGGCAGTTTTGGTCAAACCGGCTTTTTGCGCCATTGCGCCCCAATCATCGACCCAGCGCGACCAGACCCAGCCCGCGACAAGGCTCGCCCCAGCAAAGTCATCAAGGATCAGGTAGAGTGGCGAACCCTTTATGCGCTCATTCGCCATGATCTGCGTCAGCGCCGCACGGCTTTCGCCGCCTGCGCGCACGCCGACCAGATGCTGAACCTCGGGCCTGTCCGGAGACACAGCTATCGACAGGATTTCGCGGCGTGCCGATGCAAGGATGCGATAGCGGTCTTCGGCGAGCACAACTGGCGCGCCGCCATCGGCCGGTGTCCACATATCGCGGGCATAGCCGTCCATGACCATCGGCTGGCCATAGCCATCGGGCCAACTGGTATCGATTGTCGATGTCCGCCGGATCGAACCCGGACGCCGCAGCGGTGCCGGACCAATCGGGTTGCGGGCGAGCGGAAAGATCGGCGGAGCGTTCAACGCGGCGGCATCCGTATCGCGCCATCAAGCCGGATATTCTGGCCGTTGAAATAGCTGTTGCGAACAAGCTCCATCACCAGACTACCAAACTCGTCCGGTTTACCAAGGCGTTTGGGGAACGGCACCGATGCCGCCAGTCCTTCGAATATTGCAGGTGCCCGGTCCTTGACTGCGAGCATTGGCGGCGTGGCGAATATGCCGGGCATAATCGAATTCACACGAATGCCCAGATCCATCAAGTCGCGCGCCAGCGGCAGCACTAATCCGTTTACCCCGGCTTTGCACGAGCCATAGCCTACCTGCCCGATTTGTGCGTCTTGCGCCGCAGCAGAAGCAGTCAGCGTCATTACGCCTCGCTCGCCGTCTTCAAGCGGCTCAAGCGTTGTCATGCCAAGCGCCGACAGCGATGCCAGGCGGTAGCTCGCCACCAGAATGCCGCGTGCTGAAAATTCATAATCGTCGGTCGAGTAGCGCTTATATCCCCCTGTCTCCCTGTCGCGCGATATCGTTTTTCCGCCCTTGGAAATTTGCGCGCAGTGCACCAGTATTCGTTCCTGGCCATGCGCCGCGCGCGCCTTTTCGAAGCCAGCAACGACGCTGTCTTCGCTCGTCACATCGACCTTGGCAAAGACGCCGCCAATGTCTTTGGCAATTTCCTCGCCCATTTCTTCGTTCAGATCGAAGATCGTGACCTTGATACCGTTGGCTGCAAGCGCTTCGGCACTCGCCCGCCCGAGGCCTGAAGCGCCGCCCGTCACGACTGCTGATGTGTTTTTGTCGAACTCCATGTAATACTCCTAATGCTTCGTTAGTTGTTTAAGTCTGTCCTGCAACATATCGTTGCGCGCGCTGGCTGCGGCAATCGTCGAGCCACCATCGAGCTTGATGCTGGTCCCCGTGACATAGGATGCCCGCCCTGAGGCGAGGAAAAAACAGGCGTGGGCAACGTCGGCTGCCGTTCCCGCCCTGCCAACTGGCACCGTTGCGCCATAAGCCTCCAACCCATCGTTACCAAGCACCTCTTTTGCGCGAGCGCTGGCGATCAGACCGGGGTTGATGGCATTTGCTGTGATGTTATCCTTGACGACATCGCCTGCCGCACCACGGACAAAGGCGTCAAGCGCAGCTTTGGCCATGCCATAAGCAGTCATGTTCGGGACGGTCATGTAAGTACCGTTGACCGACCCGATTACGATAAATCGTCCGCCATCATGCGACGCTGCCAGATGGGGCCGGGCGGCATCAAGTAACCACCACGCGGCCTTGGCAATGCTGGCAAAACCTGCCTCCATCGCCTCGTCGTCAACCGAACCGACGCCGCCGTGCGGGATGTCGGCGGCGCAATGGACAATGACATCGATGCCGCCATAGCGACGGACTGTGGCGTCGACCAAACCGACGCACGCTGCATGATCCTTGACGTCGATTTGAAAGATGTCGGCATCGCCGCCAGCTGCATGAATCGCCGCGAGCCCATCCTCGGCATAGCTCATCGTTCGCGCGGCGATCATAACGCTGGCACCTGCAGCCGCAAATTCTTCGGCGACGCCACGTCCCAACCCGCGCCCCGCACCGGTGATAATCACCGTTTTTCCCGCGAACGACTCCGTCATGCCGCCGCCTCAAACAATGCCAGCAAACCGGGGGTGGACGGCTTCATCGAAGGCGTGCGCGGAAAGTCGCTGACAAAGCGGAAATGGACTGGCACTTGATAGGCGATCAGCTTTTGCTTTAGGAACGCCTTCAAGTCCGCTGGCTCGGTGGCACCATCCCGCAAGATAATCGCCGCAGCTGGCACCGCGCCGAGGCGATCATCAGGGACACCCACCACTGCTGCCTCGCGGATTGCTGGATGGTCGTGTAACGCTTTGACTACATCGTCTGGATGAACCTTGAAACCGCCCCGGATAATGGCGTTATCGGCGCGGCCGTTGATGAACAGGAAATTGTCATCGTCGAGCACAGCGCGGTCGGTGGTGCGAAGCCATACGCCATCATTGCCCAACTGGCCGCCTTTCAGCTCCAGCAATCCTTCAACACCAGGGGCCAATAGCACACCCGTTGCGGGATCGACGATGCGTGCCTCGATGTCGCTGTGCAGCCGCCCGACCGCCCCGCGCTTTTCTGTCCAGTGTTTACGAAAATCGTCGATGTTCCAGCCTGCAATCGCGCCTGCAAATTCGGTCGCGCCATAGTTGGCGAGGATTGGTATGCCATAGCGCGCGTAAAATTCGTCGACGACATCAGGCGAAAGCGGTGCGGTGCCACTTATCAGCGCCGAAAGGCTCGAGAAGTCCTCCTTGGCAACATTGGCTTCCAAAATCATCTTGAGCGCCGAAGGCACGGCGGGCGCGACCTTGGCTTGGTTGCGTTTTACCGCGCCCACCCACGCCTCGACAGTAAAGCGTTCGAGCAGAGCAATCTTGCGACCAGCTGCCAGCGCCCCGATGCAACCATAAATTCCGCCGATATGCGTCAGCGGATTGACCACCATTGTCACGCCGGACCTAAGTTGCGGCGCATCGGCAAACTCGCGGCCGCGTTCATAGCGAGTGAAGCCGGCAAAGCTGGCGTCGAACGCAACGCGAGTCAGCGGAACGCGTTTTGGCGTCCCTGTCGTGCCGCTGGTCAGCATTTCAATGGCAACGCCGGGTGACAGCTGGATATCGGACGAAGGCGTCTCAAAATCTGGCAGAACTCGTACGCCCTCCAGCTGAGGTCCGATTTCAATGACCGCTGATCCGCCGCGCCGCATCGCATCGGTCAGTCCAGGCCGCGCGATATCGGTTGCATCGGCAATGATGACCGGCAGGCTTAGGCTTTCAACATCGGCAAACAG
>JBEGPL010000060.1:0-2853 GCA_041181445.1 Pseudomonadota bacterium | reverse complement strand
CGACACGATGCCGCTGCTGGCGAAGCTCCACATTCTCAACATCCGCCTGACCGACGGCAGCCAGGGCGGCGCGCCGGTGCTGAATGCGCGCGGCGCAGCGGCGGGGGTTTTGCTCGCGATTTTCGGTCCGACCAACGATTCGTCGGCGACGTTAATGGTCGGGCTGGACGGGCTGCGCGCCGACATCGAACAATTGGCGGCGGGCAAGACGGCAGCAAAGGGCTGGCTGGGGCTGAACATCGATTGTCCGGCGGGCGTCTGTGCCATCGTCAATGTGAATCCGGACACGCCCGCGAGCGCCGCCGGGGTGATGGTCGGCGATGTCGTGACCGCGGCCAATGGCGCGCCGATCCGCAACCCTTTCGCGCTTCTGCGCATGGTCCGCCGTGCCTCGCCGGGAACAGCCTTCACGCTCAGCGTCACACGCGACGGCACGGCACGGCCCGATGTGACGATGACCAGCATCGACATTGCCGACGCGCCGCGTGCGATGGCACCCCTGCGCCGCTAGGCCCCCCAATCAAAGGCGATTCGGGTCTGCCCCATGGGCGCACCATTTTCGGCAAAACGGCGCTCGCTGATCGTCCCGCGCCCATCGGGCCCGACCCGCACAACTGTCGAACAGCGCGTGCCATAAATGTCGTGGGTCAGGAACGGCTGTTCGGGCACATCGACGCCGGGTGTGTACGGCCGGTCATGTCCGCACCGCAGCAGCGCGAACAGCACATCATCGTCGGCCAATCCATCGTCATCCAGCCTCCCCAGCGCTTCGCGCAGCGCGTCGGCGCGCGGACAGACTACCCCGACCGGCAGATTGGCGATGGCGTGATTCCCCGGTCGCAGCGATCGGACACTGGCCGTCGGCCGGTTGCTGATCAACATGGCGTCGGTGCCGGCCAGGCTGAGCAGGCTAAAGCCGTTGAACGCAGCGGGATCGACAAACTGCGCATCGCCGCCCAGCGCGCCGGTGACCAGCCCGCCGCGTGATCGCTTGGCCGGGTCGGGGCCCGCGTCGTCCCGCACATTGGTGATGACCGCGATCCGCGACGCCGCCGGGTTGACGCCCAGCCATGTGCCCCCTGCCTGTACATCGCGCCCGGCGATAATCCCACTGCCGTCGTCCCAGCGCGCGAGCGGCACGCTGGGCCGCGCGTGAAATTCGTCGCGGTTGCCGATCATGATAATCGGCCAGCGCGGGCGGACGAGCAGCGAAAGGGCGACAACGCACATCGCCGCATTATCGCGGCATCCCGACGGCGTTGACAGCCCCCTGATCGAAAAAATCGCGCCGCCGCCGCTTTTATGCTATGCACCGCGCATCGATGGGGAGGGGAGAGATCACCATGGACATTGTGAAAAAGACGCCGATCCACCTGTGGATCGTTGGTGTTGTGTCGCTGTTGTGGAACGCGTTTGGCGCGACTGACTATTTCATGACGCGCACCAGGGGTGCCGCGTGGATCGACCAGATGATGCCGGGTATCGATAGCGCCAAATTCATGGCCTATGTCGACGGTTTTCCGCTGTGGGCGAGCATCGGTTGGGGGCTGGGCGTTTGGGGCGCACTGGCGGGTTCGATCCTGTTGCTGGCGCGCAAGCGGCTGGCCGAACCGGTTTTCGCGATTTCTGCAATCGGCGCGGTCGTCGGGATCGGCTATCAACTGGCCAACCCGGTCGACATCGCGGCAATGAACGAGGGCGCCGCAGGCGTGATGGGTTATGTCATCATCGCGATCACATTTGGGCTGTGGTTTTACGCGCGGCGGCAGAAGGCGGCAGGGGTTTTGCGATAAGGGGAGGGCGGGTCAACTCTGTCATGCCTTTTGACCGGGCGACATCGCCAAGCGCGCGGGCAATATGCTTGGGATCATTCCCCTGCATCGCGGATTCAAGTTAATAGCGGATATCGTTCCCGGACTTGAGGTAATTGGCGGGATCAAAGGGGCGAAGTGTGATCGGTATGTTCATGCTGCCAAGGGCAGAATTCGTTCCAACTCGCCATTGAGTGCGCGTTTGGCCGCCAGTGTGTCATGCCGCGTTTGGATGCGGAGGAAATAGCCTTCACTTAACCCGAAAAGACGCGTCAGGCGCAGATCGAGGTCGGCATCGACAGGGGCTGTTCCGACAATCATGCCCGAAATTCGCGCGGGTTCCACATGTACCAATTCTGCCACCTTGCCTTCGGTGAGGCCAAGCGGTTCGATAAATTCGGACAGCAGGATACCCCCGGCATGGACAAGTTCCAGCCAGTCGGCATTAGTGGTAGTCGACGATTTCGACATCGTAGGCGTCTCCGTTGTTCCAAACGAAGCATATACGATATTTCTTGTTAATGGAAATTGCATGTTGCCCGCGACGGCCATCCTTCAGTTCGTGAAGGCCATTGCTGGGCGGAATTTTGAGGTCATCGAGCGAGATTGCCGCGTCAAGCATGAGCAGTTTGGCCAAGGCCCGCTGCTGCACGTCCGGCGGCAATTTAGGACTGCGTGAGCCGTTCCAGATGCGTTCGGTTTTGGTCGGGGTTTTGGCGAAAGAGCGGATCATGGTTCAAATTCTCAATCTTGCGTTTGCAGAAACGCACAGCCGGCAAACTAAACGGTGAAGTTAGCCAAGTGTAGGTTCACGCTTAGACGCTCGCTGCATCGTCTGCCGGAGGACCCGTTTCTGGCAAAGCAAGAAGCGATGCTAGAGTGTTAAAATTGGGTCATCTGAAAGCAGAATAGCTGGAGCTCTCACCGTCCCCACTTCGTCTTGCCCGACTTCCCGAACCGCCCCTTTCGTGTCCCCGGTTTGCCTTCGTTGCTGCGGCCGACGCGCGGGGCATAGCTGGCGCCGGTGCCGCCCATGCCGCCG
>JBEGPL010000059.1:0-3746 GCA_041181445.1 Pseudomonadota bacterium | reverse complement strand
TTCGACATGTTCCAGGCTGCGGCCGACCTCGGGCATTGCAATCCCGGCTTCGACGCTGCGCATGCGATAGAGGAGGTAGCTCTGTTCGGGCTGACCGGGCGCAATTGCGAAATCCAGCCCGCCGCTGCCCCGCCCTGCCGCCACCGGCCGCTTGCCAACGCCATAGGTGACCGGATCCCGTTCGGTCCAGCCCAGGAACAGCCCGCTGTTCGACGCGCTGCCCGCCGGATTATGACAATGTGCACAATTGACGTCGAGATAGGCGCGGGCGCGGGCGTCGACTGTGCCGCTCGCGCGGTCATTCCACGCCGGCATGACGGGTTGCAACGCCGCCGGTTCGGCGAACATTGCCGCCAGTGTCGGCGCCGACAGCGCTGCATCGACCACGAAATTGGCCACTTTCGGCCCAATGGGCACCACCGCGCCGTTCAGGCTGTGACATTCCTTGCATTGGTTCTTGTTTGGCACGGCATAACGTATGGCATGGGTGGCGCCGTCGTCGCCGGGCATGTTGATCGCGATGCGCCGCCCACCAAGCGCCAGCGTGGCGTCGCGGCCATCGGCATCCCAAACATAAGGCAGCGCTACCCATCCGCCGGTGCGGTGGATCAGCAACCGTGTTTCGATCGGTGCGCCGCCATTATGCGCAGCCGAGCCAAAGCTTTTGATCAACACGGTGCCGACCGGAAAATCAATCCGCCCGTCGGCCAGCAGCCGCGCCTGCTTTCCCACCGGTATCGATGCATAGCGGCGCTTTTCGGCATAGTCGGAAAAGAGCGGCGTGCGCAGCGTGTAGGCCAATCGTGCGCGTGGTTGCGCGGGATTACTATCCTCGAACAGCCCGAATGCCGACAGTTTTTGCGGCATTGCGTCACTGTCGATAACGGCCTGATTGACCCCCGCCAGCGGGACGGCGGCGACTTGGACGCCGCCCGCCAGCACGAGCATCAGCACCGCCAGAACCACCATCAATCGCGTCACTGAACCTTGGCCTCCATCGCGGCGGGCAGCTGCACCGGCAGGCGTCCGGCGTCGGACGCGGCGGCGATGGCGGACGCGAGCGCGGTTGGTTCGGCTGGCGGCACAGCGCTCGGCCGCGCGGCGGCGATTCCCGCTTGCGGATCCGTCAGGCCCAAACTGATAACCCCAGCCATATCGCCAAACACAACGCGTTCGCCGCTGCCGTCCCACAGGATCGGCGGAAGTGCGCCGCCAAGCGCCCCCGCCAGTTCCTTGCCGCCGTCCATCGCCGGCGCAAAACCCGCGCGTCCGTGCTGATTGCCAAATGCGATCACGCCGCGCGGCAATGGGTCATATCGCGTATCGGTGAAGGGAAAGCGGTAACCAACCACCATGATGTTGGCGGTGCCATGGTCGTCGATGACGTTGTCGAACACCGCGACGTTGCGGTTGGCCATGATGAGGACGCCGGTGCCGGTTGGTACGCTGGCGACAATATTGCCCTTCGGCGCGAAATTGGCGGTCATGTTGGCGGTGATGATATTGTCGAACACGCGCACATCGCGGCCGCCCATTTGCGGCAAATTGGGCAGGTCGAATACCAATATGCCGCCCGTGTTCTTGGTCGCGATATTGCCGGTGACGTCGGCATTGTAGCTGTTTTCAATCTCGATCCCGGCGACATTTTCGACTGCAATCGAATCGCGCACGATGATGTTGCGCGACTGGCCGACATAAATGCCCGCATCGGATGCGCCGCGCACATAGACACTGTCGATCAGAACGTCGGTCGATTCGACCGGATAGATGCCATAAGCGCCGTTGGTTTCCTTTGGCCCGGCCGTCCATTCGACGCGTAATTTGTGATAGACGATGCGGTCGGCGCCCTTGGACTTGATTCCGTCGCCCTTGCTGTTGGTCACGGCAAAGTCGCGCAGGAACACATCGTCTGATGTGACCAACAGCCCCTCGCCCGCACCCATCTGTCCCGAAAAATCGAGCACGGTCCGGTCCTGCCCCTGTCCCGCCAGCGTGACGCCCGCGACGTCGAGCGACAGGCCGTCGGTCAGCGCGAACACTCCCGCGCCCAGCATCACCGTGTCGCCGGGTTCGGCGACGATCAGCGCCTCCTGTAACCGCTCATTGGCATCGGCCCCGCCCGCCGCGACTTCGATGGTCTTTGCACTCAACGGCGCGCTGATCGCAGTCGCGCACAGCAGCAAATGGGTCAAGAATCGCATGTTTACCTCTCCGCTATTTCGGTGATAATGCGGCAGGAACAGCGCGAAACCAAGCCGTGAATTGTTTGGGCGAGGAGAATGATTTTGAACCGTTTTTACGCCGTCGGCGCCGTTTGCACGGCGATTACCCTCGCCGCCGCGTCGACCACGCATGCGGCGGGGACGTCCCCGCTCCTCGGCAAATGGGCAACCGACGATGGCAAGGCGATCATGGAAATTGTGCCATGCGGCAAGGCACATTGCGCCCGCATCGCCCGATTTCTGGTTCCGCAGCCTGCGGGCGGTGCGCGTGACACAAACAATCCCGACAAGGCGCTGCGCAACCGCTTGCTGATCGGCGTCAATGTTCTGACCGGCCTCGTCCCGGACGGCAAAGTCTGGAAAGGCAAGGGATACAGCCCCGAAGAAGGCCGTAATTTCAACGCCACCGTCGCGGTCAATGTCAACACGCTCAATCTGAAAGGCTGCGTCGCGGTGTTTTGCCGGTCCGTCGTGTGGAAACGCGCGAAATAGCGCATGCCTTTATTGCCGGTCTGCTTTGGACGAACTCAACTCTCATCCGTTCGTGGTGAGGAAAGGCTGAGCGCAGCGAAGTCTTGTCTCGAACCACGTCGCCGTATGTCGGTCCTTCGAGATGGACGTTCAGCCTTTGGCTTCAAGCCCTCCTCAGGACGGACGGGGCTTTGAGCGTGCGCCGAGCTGAAACGGAGATCTAGGGCGCGTCACCCATGATCCAGTCGACCCCGGCGAGCGCATGGAGCCGCGTCGAATCATAGACCGGCAGGATATTGGCGTCGGGGTCGACCAGCATGACCAGTTCGGTGCATGCCAGCACCAGCGCCTCTACATCTTCATCCTTGGCAATGTCGGTCAGCAACGTGCGCATGGCGCGGCGCGATGCCTCGGTCTCGCGCCCCAGCATCAGCTCGTCATAGACGATGGCGTCGATGGCCTCGGCGCGGACCAGATCGGGCGGGCTGAGCACCAGCCCCTGCCCCACCATCCGCTGGCGATACCATTTTTCGGTCATGACATTTTTGGTGCCGATGATCGCGACATTCCGGTGGCCGCCCGCCTTGACTGCCGCCGCCGTCGCTTCGACGATGTGGATCACGGGAATGCCGATTGCCGCCTGCACCGCGTCATACAGGCGGTACATGCTGTTCGCCGCGATCAACAGCGCACCCGCGCCCGCCGTTTCCAGCCGCTGCGCCGATTCGATCAGCACATTTTGCGCATGCGCCCATTGTTCATCGCTGCTCAGCCGCGACAGATCGCAGCTGTTCAGGCTTTCGATCAGCAGCGGTGCCGAACAGCCCGCATTGGTTCGCTTTTGCACCGCCTTGTTGATGTGGCGATAATAGAGCGCGGTCGATGCCCAGCTCAGCCCCCCGATGATGCCCAGCTTGCGCATCAGTGGTTCATGGCCTTGACGATGTCTTCGCACATCTTTTTGGCATCGGCGAGCAACATCATCGTCTGGTCCATATAGAAGACATCATTGTCGACCCCGGCATAACCGACGCCGCCCATGCTGCGCTTGAT
>JBEGPL010000058.1:0-2678 GCA_041181445.1 Pseudomonadota bacterium | reverse complement strand
TTCGCTGTCTGAACCGGTGGTGACCATCGCGATGCGGGTCAGTCCGGCGCGGTTGAGTTCGCCCATCACGCGCATCACGCGGCCATATTCGCGTTTGCGGTCGGCACGCAGCATGATTTGTTGCGGCTTGGCCTTGCCCGCCTGCGCCGCCGCGATCTTTGCCAGTTCGGCGGGCAGCGCGCGGTTGCTGACTTCGCGGTCGTCGATGAAGATGCGGTCCTTGGCGTCGATGCTGATCTGGACGGGCACCGCGTCGGGCTGTTCGATCGGCTTGGCGCGGCTGTCGGGCAGGTCGACCGGCACCCCCGCGACCATCAACGGCGCGGTGATCATGAAGATGATCAGCAGCACCAGCATGACGTCGACCAGCGGGGTCACGTTGATTTCGGCCATCGCCGCGCGCCGCCCGCGCCCGCCGCGTCCGCTCCGGTTGATGCCCCCATGACGGCTCATCGCCATCAGTCGACTTCCAGCTCGCGGCTGAATGTGGCGAGCAACGCGTCGGCAAACCGCCCCAGCCGCGATTCGAGCCGGTTGATGCGGTGCGAAAAACTATTGTAGGCGATCACCGCCGGAATGGCGGCGAACAGGCCGATGGCGGTGGCGAACAGCGCCTCGGCAATGCCCGGCGCGACGACGGCCAGGCTGCTGTTCCCCGCCGCGCCAATGGCGGTAAAGCTGCGCATGATGCCCCATACCGTGCCGAACAGGCCGACGAACGGTGCGACCGACCCGATGGTGGCGAGGATGTTGATCCGGTCGGCGATGCGGTCAACTTCGCCCGCCAGCGCGGCGTTCATGCTGATCCCCAGCCGTTCGCGCGTGCCGTCGCGGTCGATGGCCTTGCCGCCGGTCGATTGCCGCCATTCGGCGATCCCGGCCGACAGGATTTTGGCGCTCGGCGCATCGGACCGGGCATTTTCCTCAAAATATTTGTCGATATTGCCCGCGCGCCAGAAATCGCGTTCGAACTTGTCGCACGCCTTGCCGGTGCGCGACAGATGGTTGCCGTGGCTGATGATGATCGCCCACGCCCAGATCGACGCGGCGATCAGCCCCAGCATCACCGCCTTCACGACCCAGTCGGCCTGCAAAAACAGGGCGATCGGCGACAGCGATCCGGGGTCGGTCGACAATGCGATGTCCATCATAGGTCGTGGGTCTTTCCTTGGGCAATGCGGGTGAAACGGTCGATCCAGTCCTGCGGCTGGCGGCGCGGGCGGCCGTCGGGCGTCAGGAACGCGGCGGTGACGCGGCCGTCGGTGAGCAGGTCGTCGCCGCGCATTGTCCGCTGCGATATGATCACGCTGGCACCGCGCACCGCGTCGACGGTGCTGATGACGGTCAAATCGTCGTCGAGCTTGGCCGGGCGTCGATAGCGGATGGATAGGTCGGTGACCGCCCACGCCCCGTCGCCCGCGTCCATCGCCGCGCGCTGGCCGATGCCGACCAGCCGCAGCATGTCGGACCGCGCACGCTCCATATAGCGCAGATAATTGGCGTGATAGACGATGCCGCTGAGGTCGGTGTCCTCAAAATAAACGCGGCACCGGAACAGGTGCACCGCGCCGTCAAACACGCCGGGGATGAACGGCGGCATGATGGGGGGCATCGTGGGGGGAAGGGCGTTCGGCGCGGTCATCCCCGCTGCGATAGCCGCGTTGCGACTCGGCGGAAAGGGGCGATGCGCGCTTTGTCGCACCCACCTGTCACTTCGTGGAAAGGCGCGCAGCTGGCTGGGGTTGACACATGTAACCTATAGGTGTCATATGTTACCCACAGGTTACATTGGGGAGGCCGTATGATTGACCAGGATCACGAACTTGCCGAGCGGCTGACCAAGCGCCGCGCGCGCGTTTCGACCGTGCTTGCGGTCTTTTTTCTGGGCAGCATGGCGACCAGCCTGGGCACCGATGTGCCCGCGTCCCGGCCCGAAACGCTCAAACTGGCGGCATGGATTGTCTGGGCGGCGGCATTGCTGTTTCTGTTGGCCGTTGGCGGCGGGCTGTTTCGCAGCAAAGCCGTCCGCGCGCTGATGAACGACGATACCACCGTCGCCAATCGGCGCGACGCGATGGTGGCAGGATTTTGGGCGATGATCATGACCGCGTTCGCGCTGTATGCGCTGACTTTTTTTGAAGATGTCTCGGCGCGCGAAACGCTGCGGCTGATGCTCAGCGCCGGGGTGGCGACGGCGGTGCTGCGGTTCGGCATATTGGAGCGTCGATCGCTGCGTGGCTGAAGGCCTGCGAAACGCATTGCGTGCCGAACGCGACCGGATGGGCTGGACACAGGCCGAACTGGCGATGCGCGTCGGGGTCAGCCGCAAGACGATCAACACCGTCGAAAATGGCGTGTTCGTCCCCTCGACGGTGCTGGCGCTGAAACTGGCGCGCGCGCTCGGCCGTCCGGTCGAGGCGCTATTTTCCCTCTCCGAATAGGCTGTCCTGCGCGCCCGGCGGCGGGTTGAGGCCGAGATGCTTCCACGCGCTGGCATTCAGGCATCGCCCGCGCGCCGTCCGCGCGATCAGGCCGGCTTGCAGCAAATAAGGCTCGATCACATCCTCGATCGTGTCGCGCGGTTCGCTCAGCCCCGCCGCCAGCGTTTCGACCCCGACCGGCCCGCCGCGATAAATGTCGGCGATCATGGTGAGGTATCGGCGGTCCATCGCGTCGAG
>JBEGPL010000057.1:0-2621 GCA_041181445.1 Pseudomonadota bacterium | reverse complement strand
GATCCCGCGCGCGAAGGGCTGATCGATACCCCGGCGCGCGTGGCGCGGGCGTGGAAGGAATATTGCCAGGGCTATGCCGAGGAACCCGCCGTGCACCTGAACCGGGTGTTCGAGGAAGTGGGCGGCTATGATGAACTGGTGCTGCTGAAGGACATCCCCTTCCAGTCGCACTGCGAACACCACATGGCGCCGATCATCGGCAAGGCCTCGATCGCCTATATGCCCAAGAATCGGGTGGTCGGCATTTCCAAGCTGGCGCGGGTGCTGCACGGCTTTTCCAGCCGCCTGCAGGTGCAGGAACGGCTGACCGCCGAAGTGGCGAAATGCATCTGGGAGCACCTGAAGCCGCACGGGGTTGCCGTGGTGATCGAAGCCCAGCACGGCTGCATGACCGGGCGCGGCGTGCGCACGCCGGGCGTCGGCATGGTGACCAGTCGCTTGCTCGGCTGTTTCCTCGACGACCACCGCAGCCGCAAGGAAGTGATGAGCCTGATGGGCTATTGATCCGGCGCGTGCCGGTCAGACCATCTTTTCCAGCATGATCCAAGCCCATATTGGCAGCGTCAGCACGCCGCCCGCAAAGCACAGATTGACCGCGCGGCGCAGGTCGGCGCTTTGCGCGTCAATCGAGCGGACAAAGGCGGCGAACAGCCGGGTGCGCTGGTCCGGGCCATTTTCGATCCCGCTCGCGTCAAACTCCTCACCCAACAGCAGCGCGCGCAGGCACAGCGCACTGGAGATGACGAACGGCAGCACGCTGATCAGGCTGGCGGCGACCATCAACGGCTGGGTCGCCGCATCCAGACTGAGCGGGGCACCGGGGCTGGCGGATATGGGATGCGTGCCGATCGTGACCATCAGCGCGTTGAACGCCAGCATCGCCCCCAGCCGGATCGACAGGTCGAGATCGCGGTTCTCCAGAAACTCCAGATCGGCGACGAAGCCGGGGTCGGGCGGGTCGCCGCGCATCGCCTGAAACGCGCGCAGCCGATGGCGGAAAGATTGCAGTTTCATGGGCCGGTGCTAACGCGGCGGCGGTCATGTGACAAGTTGAGAGGATCGCCATGCAACGCCCGTTCCGCCAGGTCGATGTGTTCACCGCCCAAGCCTTCCGGGGCAATCCGGTCGCGGTCGTGCTCGACGGCGCGGGGCTGAACGACGCGGCGATGCAGGCTTTTGCCAATTGGACCAACTTGTCGGAAACGACGTTCGTGCTGCCCGCCACCGACCCCGCCGCCGATTATCAGCTGCGCATTTTCACGCCGCGCACCGAATTGCCGTTCGCGGGTCACCCGACGCTGGGGTCGGCGCATGCGGTGCTGGAGGCGGGGATGGCGGTGCCGCGCGGCGGCGTGCTGACCCAACAGTGCAAAGTCGGGTTGATCGCGGTCAGCGTGGCGGATGATTGGCGGACGGCGGGGCTGTCGTTTCAATTGCCGCCGCACAAAATCGACCCGGCGCCCGATGCCGATGATTTGGTCGCGGCCATTGGCTCTGCCGGCGCGGCGGCTCAGCCCCCGGTGATCGTCAATGTCGGGCCGCGCTGGGTCATCACCCAGCTCGCATGTGAAGCCGCCGTGCGCGGTCTGACGCCCGACCTGCCCGCGCTCGCCGCCTATGACCGCCGCCACGGCACCACCGGGCTGACGGTGTTCGCGCCGCTGGACGGCCCGGCCGGCGCGGCGGGCGGCATCGTCGTGCGGTCATTTGCGCCGACCGACGGCATTGCCGAAGACCCGGTGTGCGGCAGCGGCAACGGGTCGGTCGCAGCGTACCGGCTGGCAATGGGCATGATGGCCGACGGTGACGCCTATGTCGCCAGTCAGGGCCGCGAAATGGGGCGCGATGGCGTCGTTCGTGTCGCCTATCGCGGCGGCCGCATCCACGTCGGCGGCTGCTGCGTCACCGCGATCAGCGGAACGGTGGAGATTTAGGCGGCGTCGCCATCTTCGATGCGGCTCATCACCATCTTGCCTTTGCGCACGGCGAAACCAGTGCGGCCTTCGACCAGATCGACGGCTTCGCGGCCAAATTCGTCGTAGCGCCAGCCGCGCAGCATCGCGAGACCGTCGCGCTGACCGGCGGCCAGCGCCTCCAGCTCGTCTGATCGCGCGACCAGCCGGGCCGCCACATTCATTTCGCGCGTGCGGACTTTCAGCAGCAGTTTGAGCAGGTCGGCGACCAATGCACCTTCCTTGCCCAGCCCCGGACCACGCGGCGAATGTTCGGGCATGTCGTCCTTTGCCATCGGCTGCGCATTCGCCAGCGCGTCCATCATCCGCGCGCCGATGTCATTGCCGCGCCACGACGCCGAAAGCCCGCGCACCTTGCCCAGATCATCCTGCGTCTTGGGTGGATGCGCGGCGATGTCGGCCAGCGTTTCATCCTTGGCGATGCGCCCGCGCGGCAGGTTTTTCTGCCGGGCCTCGCGCTCGCGCCATGCCGCCAGCGCGCGCAACCGGCCGAGCACATCGGCTTTGCGCGTCGGCATTTTGACGCGGTGCCACGCCTGATCAGGATCGACGCTGTAATTCGACGGATCGGCAAGCCGCTCCATTTCCTCATCGATCCAGTGCCCGCGCCCGGTCTTGACCAATTTGTCGAGCATGCGCGGAAAAATT
>JBEGPL010000056.1:0-5769 GCA_041181445.1 Pseudomonadota bacterium | reverse complement strand
TTGCCGGGGTCTCGAAACACACGATCAACGCGGTCGCCTTTTATGAAAAGGGGCCTTTGTCGGCGCGCGTCGCATATAATTGGCGTTCGGACTTCCTGCAAACACCGCGCGATGTGATTTTCCCCTTCTCACCTATTTATGGCGAGTCGACGGGACAGCTTGACGCGTCCATTTTCGTAACGGTGAATGAACATGTGAAGCTGGGTGTTCAGGGCGTGAACCTGCTCGATGAGGTCACGCAAACATCGCAGGTGATCGACTTCGCGGGCACCCGCGTAACCCGATCCGCGTTTCGCAATGACCGGCGCATTACATTTCTGGCGCGGTTCGATTTCTGATCAACTGCACGTGCGCTGACACAAAAGGCGGGCCTCTGTCGAAAGACCGGGGTCCGCTTTTTGTTTGCAGCGCAAGCGTGTAGGCAAGGCTCGCAAATGAAATCCGCGCGCGCGAGGGAGACACAATCGATGGGCAAAATTCGTGCCGGGCTGGCGCTGCTGATGATCGCGAATGGGAGCGTTGCACGGGCCCAAGTTGAAACACCGGACACGCCGCCACTGGCGATCACATCGACAGCAGAGGCATCGGCATCGGCAACGTCGGCATGGGAACTGGTCTGGTCCGACGAATTTGGTGGATCCTCGCTCGACCGCAAGAAATGGAAGCCGGAAAAATCCTGCTGGGGCGGCGGCAATGCCGAACGCCAATGCTACACAGATCGCGCGGCCAACATCCGGGTTGAGGGCGGCTTTCTCAAACTGATGGCGCGGCAGGAGAAATTTACGGGTCCCGACCGCCCGCCCGAAATCGCCTTGATGCCCAATCCCAAGGTTACGCAGCCGTTCACGTCGGGCAAGGTCCGCACGCGCGGGATCGCCAGTTGGCGCTATGGCAAGATCGAGTTTCGCGCCAAGCCGCCCAAGGGGCAGGGGATGTGGCCCGCCATCTGGATGATGCCCGCCGACGATCATTATGGCGTCTGGCCACTGTCGGGCGAGGTCGACATATTGGAGGGAGTCAACCTGGGTGCGACATGCGGCGTGTGTCAGGGCGGCGTCGGCGAAAACCGGATGATCAGCGCGCTGCATTTCGGCGACAGGGCGCCCAAAAATGCATTTCTGGATACGCGGGTCGCGCTGCCGAACAAGGCGCTGCCGTCCGATGATTTCCACGTCTGGACGCTGGAATGGGGGCAGGGGTTGATGCGTTTTTCGCTGGACGGCGCGCCCTATTGGCAGGTGACCGCCAAACAATGGTATTCGGGATCGCCGCAGGCAAGATCGAACCCGATGGCGCCGTTTGATCAGCCATTCTATCTGATGGCGAACCTGGCCGTCGGGGGCCGGCTGGCCGAAGACAATAATGACAAGGGGATCGTCAACGGGGTTGTGCCGGCTGAATTTATGATTGACTGGATTCGGATTTATCAGTGCAAGGATGATCGCGAAACCGGCCTTGCCTGCATAACGGGCGCCAAAGGGGGCAATTGAACAATGGCACGACGCCGTCAGGCCGTCACGATCAGGCATGTTGCCGCCGATGCGGGGGTGTCGCTGCAAACGGTCAGCCGTGTGATCAACAACGAACCAAATGTGCGTCCGGCAATGCAGCAGCGCGTGCAGGGATCGATTGACAAGCTGGGCTATGTGCCGTCGATCGCCGCACAACGTATGAGTGGGTCGCGATCCTATCTGATCCTGGCCATCAACGACCGCGATCGGACGATTGCCGACTGGAAGGCGCGTCAGGGCAGCGACTGGGTCGATCAAATGTTGTTGGGTGGCATGCTCAAATGTGCCGAATTCGGCTATCGGATGATTTTTGAGCTCGTCGACACCCACAGCGACCATGTCGAACGCGAATTGGGGGCCGCCATTGCCGCCTTGCAGCCCGACGGGGTGATCCTGACCCCGCCACACTCTGAAAATCCCCAGATCACCGGGTTTCTGGCCGAACGAAAAATTCCATTTGCCCGGATTGGCTCGATCGCCAAGGGTCCGGGTATTGCCATGACGATGGGCGATGAAGGTTCGGCGCGGATGGCCACCGAACATCTTGTCGCGCTGGGCCACCGGCGCATCGGTTTTATTTCCGGCTCCGACGAATATAGCCTGTCCGCGTGGCGGCTGCGCGGCTGGCGCGACGCGATGCGCGCTGCGGGTCTGCCCGACGATGGACTGCACGCGCACGGCGACTTTGGATATGACAGCGGCGTCGCGGCGATACAGACCCTGTTGGCAGCGGCGAGCCCGCCAACCGCGATCATCGCCAGCAATGATCAAATGGCGCTGGGGGTGCTGGATACCATTACCGCACAGGGACTTCGGGTCCCCGACGATCTTTCACTGGTCAGCTTCGACAATTCGCCTGTTGTCCGTTTTACCGAACCGCAATTGACCGCGATCGATCAACCCATCGCCGCCACTTTTTCCAAGGCTGTGGAATTGCTGATCACGCATGGCAATGATGTCATGCACGATCAACCCGTCGTGACGGATAGCAGTCTGGCGATCAGAGGCAGCACAGCGCCGCCGCGCGGCAATGACCGACGCTGACACTGATCACGCCGCGCGGCAGTCGGCGCCCTTTTTGTTTCTCTATGCTTTGGCCATGTCGGGCGGCGCGGTTGCCTATGTGCCGTTCCTGACCATCATGCTGCCCATTCAGGCGGGCTCGATTGCGGCCGATGGCGCCTTGAACCTGCTGGCTTATGCGGCTTTTGCCGGTGCGGTTGCCGCGAGCATCGCCAACATAGGCTTTGGCTGGCTCAGCGATCGCAGCGGAACGCGGCGACCGTGGATCGCGGCGGGCATGCTGACGTCCAGCGCGTTGCTGATCGCGATGCCGATGGCGAGTGGAACGCTCATGCTCATATCCATGATTGTCGCCTGGCAACTCTGCTTGAACATGATGCTGGCACCGTTGACGGCGTGGGCGGGTGATTGTGTTCCGGACTCGCAAAAAGGCCTGCTCGGCGGTCTGCTCGCCTTTGCACCGGCGCTGGGCGCGCTGTCGACGACTTTGGTCATGTTGCCGGGGTTTGCGGCGCCGGGTGATCGACATTTGCTGGTCGCGTTGTTTGTCATCGTGATGGTGAGCCCCGTTCTGGTCATCGGGCGGCCCGCCGCAATCCGCCATTTGATGGTTGATCGCGGCTGGCCCGATGACGTTCCGGATGATGAACGGCACCGTAAAGAGGCGGCAAGGCGGATGTGGTTGGCGCGGCTGCTCGTCCAGATTGCGGAAGCGTCGTTGTTCGCCTTTCTTTTGCTTTGGTTTCGCAGCGTCGATGCAGGGGTCGGAGCCAATGTCGCGGCAAATATTTTCACCGCCGTGCTGGGCGCTGCGGTGGCGATGACGCTGGTCATTGGGCGCTGGTCGGATCGCCACGGTCAGCCAACCATGCCGCTTGTCATCGCGGCGGCGGCGGCGGCGGTCGGGCTGTTGGTCATGTCGCTTTCCAGCGCGTTCGCTTCCGCCATTGCCGGTTATGTCATTTTTGGCCTTGCAAGCAGCATTTTCCTTGCCCTGCATGCGAGCCAGACATTGCGCGTGCTGGCTTCGGCGCGGCGGCGTGGCCGCGATCTGGGGGTCTTTAACCTGACCAACACCGTGCCATCGCTCATCATGCCCTGGCTGACGCTGGCGCTGGTCCCTGTTTATGGATTTGATGCCCTGTTTCTGATGCTGGCGGCTTTGGCATTTGCCGCCTGCCTGTTGCTGGTGACGATGCCACCTCCACCCGCCCGCAACCTTTGATTTGACCACCTTATTGCTTGATTTTGGTCGATGTCCATGCGATCAAAGTTGATAACGTTCACATGAAATAGTGAATGACATAGTGTGGAAGAGGAATCAATGCTGTCACGGGTCATATTGGCGATTGTTGCGCTATCCCTGGCCGGATGCAATCCATCGGCACAGAAGGCGGATCGTGACGGAGAGGCAAATCCCGCCAGCTGGCCGGCTGCGGCCAGTCCGTCCGCCATCACGTCGCCTGCGACAGAAGCCCGGATTGACAAACTAATCGCGTCGATGACCGACGAGCAGAAAGTCGGTCAATTGATTCAGGCCGACATCAGCGCGATCAAGCCGGCTGATCTGCGTCAATTTCCCTTGGGATCTATTCTGGCGGGCGGCAATTCCGGCCCGTTTGGCGACGAACGCGCCAGCGCGGTGACATGGCGCAAACTGGTCGATGAATTCCGCGCGTCGTCGCGCGCGTCCGGGGCCGGCATCCCGATATTGTTCGGCGTGGACGCCGTGCATGGCCATTCAAATTTGCCCGGCGCGACCATCTTTCCCCACAATATCGGGCTCGGCGCGGCGCACGACCCTGCGTTGATCGGCCGTATCGGCGCGGCAACGGCGGCTGAAATCGCCGGAAGCGGAATCGAGTGGACTTTTGCCCCGACGCTGGCCGTGCCGCAGGACATGCGCTGGGGCCGCACATATGAAGGTTATGCAAGCGATCCGGCCCTGGTGGCCAGCTATGCCCGCGCGATGACACTTGGATTGCAAGGCACGCTGCAGCCGGATCAGCCGCTGGCGGCAACGCGGGTCGCAGCGACGGCAAAGCATTTCCTGGCCGATGGCGGGACTGCCGACGGGCGCGATCAGGGGGACGCCCGCGTCGATGAAGCCGAATTGGTTGCCAAACATGCGCAGGGCTATCCAGCGGCGATTGACGCTGGCGCGCTGACCGTCATGGTCAGCTTTTCCAGCTGGAACGGCGTGAAAAATCACGGCAACAAATCGCTTCTGACCGATGTGCTGAAAGGGCGGATGGGATTTGCCGGACTGGTCGTGGGCGACTGGAACGGCCATGGCCAAATTGACGGCTGTGCCGCGACCGATTGCCCCGATGCGATCAACGCCGGGCTGGATCTCTATATGGCGCCCGACAGCTGGAAGGGTGTCTATGCCAGCACATTGGCGGCCGTTCGCGGTGGCAAAATCCCGGTTTCGCGGCTGGACGATGCGGTGCGCAGGATTTTGCGCGTCAAGTTCAAGCTGGGACTGATGGGCGATACACCCGTGATCCGCGGCGATGCGGCGATGGTGGGCGCGCCTTCGCATGCGTTGCTGGCGCGCGAAGCCGCAGCGAAGTCGCTGGTCCTGCTCAAAAACAACGGCGGCATATTGCCGATCAAGGCGGGCGCGCGCATTTTGGTGGCTGGAACCGGCGCCGACAATATGGCGATGCAGGCCGGTGGCTGGACCATAACTTGGCAAGGCGCCGACACGCGCGCCGCTGATTTCCCGAACGGCCAGACAATCGGCAAGGCGATAGCGGAAAAGGCCGAAGCCCATGGCGGGGCCGCCACCATTTCCGAAACGGGCCAGTTTGCCACCAAACCCGACGTCGCCGTGATCGTGCTGGGTGAAAAACCATATGCCGAATTTGAAGGCGACGTTGCCGACCTGGCCTTTCGTCCCACCTCGGGCGACGAAGCCCTGATTGCCCGCCTGAAATCACAGGGCATCCCGGTCGTCGTGGTCTTTTTGTCGGGGCGCCCGATGTTCACGGGCAAAATGATCAATCAGGCCGATGCCTTTGTC
The DNA here is from genome assembly GCA_041181445.1 of Pseudomonadota bacterium. Lineage (GTDB taxonomy): Bacteria > Pseudomonadota > Alphaproteobacteria > Sphingomonadales > Sphingomonadaceae > Sphingopyxis. The sequence goes on along the minus strand of JBEGPL010000056.1, from coordinate 207 downwards.
GCGGCGTGGCTGCCGGGCACGCAGGGGCAGGGCGTTGCCGATGTGTTGCTGGCTGATGCGGCTGGAAAACCGGCGCGTGATTTCGTCGGCCGCTTGTCATTTCCCTGGCCAGCAGATGCGCGGTCGCCGGTCGTTGTGCCGCTTTTTGCTGCTGGCTATGGCCTGCATTATGGTGATGCGACCCGTGTTGGCACCGTCAACGAAGAC
>JBEGPL010000055.1:0-2668 GCA_041181445.1 Pseudomonadota bacterium | reverse complement strand
CCGACATTGACGACGACGCTGTCCGCACGCTGATGTCGGTCAATCCGGCGTTTCTGGAGGCGGCGCTGGCCACCGTCCGGCGCGACCATGGCGACATCGCGGGCTATGCCGAATCGGTGCTCAATCTCACGCCGGCAATGCGCGATGCGCTGATTGCCAATCTGGTGGAATAGCCGCGTTGTCGCCCCTGCGAAGGCGGGGGACCATCACCGAAACTCCGATTCCACATCGCTATGCAGGTAAAAACCGAAAGCTCAGCTGATGGATTCCTGCATGCGCGGGGATGACGACCTGAACGAAAATAGGTGTTTCACATCTGAATCCTGACGTCGGCTCAAGCCGTTTTGCGTCCGAACGCCGGGCGCGGCGGCGCGGCGGGCGGCGTTTCGGGCGCATGCGGCGCGGCGGCGGGTGCGGTCTCGGCGGCTTCGGGCCGCTTTGCCAAATAACGTGCGATGGCATCATCGGCGTCGAAATCGCCGTGCGTCGCGGTGCCAGCCCCGTCGTCAACGCCGCGCGATGGCCCTTTTGTCGGACCGCCAGCCACGCCAGACACCAACCGCAGCAGCATCAACAGCGGCTTTATGCTGAACAACAGCCCCAGCGCGCTCAGTCCCACCACGGTCGGGCCCAGGCCGATAGCGATCACGCCTTGCAAACTGCCGCCGCCCACCCGTGCGAAATAGAATATTAGCCCGCCAAAATAGACGAGCGGGACCAGCATACCCAAGGCGCCAAAGGCGTTTCCGGCAAAACCCTGTTCTTTGGCCATGATCATCACTCCGTCCAACTCTGCTTGATTTTAGCGCGATGTTGCGGAAATTTTCTTAACGGCTCTTTCGGCCAAAACCCTTGCCGGGTTGCATCAGATCGCGGCACGGTGCGCCTTCCAGCGTGTCGCGGCCGCCCACCGCAGGACCGGGGGCTGACGGCGCACGTGCGGCGGGCGGCGGCGGGCGGCGCTCTGCCGCAGCCCGTTCATCCTGCACCTTGTGCCAAACCGCGCCTGCTTCGCGGTGCGGCATCGCGTAAAGCTCGATGGCTTCGCCGATCATCGGCACAGCGCGTTCGGACAATTTCAGATGGCCGATGGGCAATCGCAACTTGCTTTTCCCCATCATCCCGCCGCTGTCGCTGTGGATAATCATCAACGCCGGGCCGGGGACTGGCAGACCCGCAAAATGCACGAATATTGTTTCCGCGCTGACCGACCGATAGTCGTCAAAGCTGACGGAGCGGGTGCGCCACAATGTCCGCACTTCCAACCCGCGCCCATGCTGAATGATCGCGGCAGGATCGTGCAACAGCGCCTTCCACACCAGGCGCAGTGCATGGATAATCAGAAAAATTCCGATCACTATTCCAATCAGACTGCCCAGCGCCATCAGTCCCAACACGCCATAAACCGCTGCGCGTCGCAGCAATTTGCCGCGATCATATTGGACCAGAATCAACGCGGTCGCCCGCAGAGCGGGAAGCGGACGAAGCGTTCGCTCACGCCTGTTTGGCAGCCTCTTGCGCCGCTTTTTCCGCTTCCAGCTTGCGGAGCACGCGCGCGACGATTTCGTCGTTTTCCGTGACGATGGGAATGCTGGCTGCGGTGGGCGTCGGCGGCGCGGCGGGCTCCGCGCCGTTCGCCGCGTTGAGCTTGGCGACCATGCGCGCGACCAGTTCGTCTTCGCTCTCACGCGCGCGGCTCATCTTGGCGGATGACAGGCCCGCGGTCGATTGCTTGGCCTTGGCATTGGCGCGCAACAGGCCAAGCAGCGCGCCGAGCAACGCCAGCCCGGCCAGCGCATAAAGCGAATAAACCGCCGATTTGGGGGCTATCCCGATATCGTCGAGATACCAGCCCATGCCGCCCCACAGGATGGCCATGAACAGGCTGAACAAGGCTCCGGTAAAATCGCCCAACGCTTTCAACATGATTCGCCCTCCCCGACGATGTTGATGTGTCCATGATGCTAATCAGAAATGCAGCGCGCGTCCATATGCCCCCAGCACGCTTTCGTGCATCATTTCGCTCAGCGTCGGGTGCGGGAACACCGTGTGCATGAAATCGGCCTCGACCAGTTCGGCGGTTTTTCCAATGGTATAGCCCTGGATCAATTCGGTGACCTCTGCGCCGATCATGTGCGCCCCCAGCAGCTCGCCGGTCGTGGCGTCGAACACGGTCTTGATGAACCCCTCGGCCTCGCCGAGCGCGATGGCTTTGCCGTTGCCGATGAAGGGGAAATTCCCGACCTTGACGTCATAGCCCGCGTCCTTTGCCCGTGCTTCGGTCATGCCGACCGATGCGATCTGCGGGTGGCAATAGGTGCAGCCGGGGATGTTGAGCGGGTCCATCGCGTGCGGATGACCGCCGGCAATCGCCTCGGCGGCGATCACGCCTTCATGGCTCGCCTTGTGCGCCAGCCAAGGCGGCGCGGTGACGTCGCCGATGGCCCAGATGCCCGGCACATTGGTGCGGCACATCGGGTCGGTGTCGATATGGCCTTTGGTGGTTTTGATCCCCAGCGCCTCCAGCCCGATATTTTCGGTATTGGGGACGATGCCAATGGCGACGATGCAGTGCGAAAAGTCGCCTTGGACAACTTTGCCGTCCCTGCCTTTGATCGCAGCCGACACACCGGTCGCGCCCGCTTTCAGGCTCTCGACCCCCGCGCCG
>JBEGPL010000054.1:0-3752 GCA_041181445.1 Pseudomonadota bacterium | reverse complement strand
CGACCCGACCATCGAAATGCGCTCCGCCGGAATGCCCGACAGGTCGAAATCGATGGCGTAGAGCGCGAGAATGACGATCAGCAGCGCAATGGCAAGCACGCCGATGCCCGAAAATGTGTCCATCACCGCAACCGCGCGCAGGCCGCCGGTGATCGTGTACAGCGCCGCGATGATCGCCATCGGCGCGGCAAACCAGATCAGCGACCATTCGACCCCGAACATCGATTTCAGGAACAGGCTGCCCGAATAAAGCGCCGCGGGCAGATAGATGAGGATATTCCCGAGCAGGAACAGCATCGAGATGACCGTGCGGATGCTGCCGCCATTATAGCGTTTTTCCAGCAATTCGGTGACGGTCGTGCATTTGTTGCGATAATAGATCGGCACAAAGATGAAGGCGAGCATCAGCAGCCCGACAAAACCCGACAGCTCCCACCAGGCGAGCAACAGCATCTGGTTGCCGTTCATGCCGACCAGTTGCTCGGTCGACAGGTTGGTCAGCGTGATCGACCCGGCGACGTAGAGCCAGCTGAGCCCGCCGCCCGCGAGGAACAATTCCTTTTCCGCCGCTTCGCCCGCGACAATGCCGCGCCCCGCACCATGTACTTTCCACCAGGTCAGCGCCGCAATCAGCACGGTCAAGGCACCGAATACCGCAAGCTGAACAAGCGAACCGCCGATTTCGACCATTTGGTTTCCCCTCCCCGCATGGTTCATATTATGTTGGCACGAAGCTAGCACATAAAGCTAGCAGTCGTTATTCGATATGTCGTCCGCAAAAGCGACGGGCTTGATCCCGCGCCCGGAATCGATTATAGTTTCACTTGTAACTATATCCAGCACTGCCAAAGGACCGCCCCATGCCCGACCTGTTCGAAAATCCCATCGGCCTCGACGGTTTTGAATTTGTCGAATTTTGCGCACCGGAACGCGGCATCCTCGAACCCGTATTCGCACGCATGGGTTTTGCCCATGTCGCGCATCACCGGTCCAAGGACGTCGACCTGTGGCGTCAGGGCGAGATCAACCTGATCGCCAATTATGAACCGCGCAGCCACGCCGCCTATTTCGCCGCCGAACATGGCGCGTCGGCGTGCGGCATGGCGTTTCGCGTCCGCGACGCGGCGGCGGCTTACCGTGACGCAGTGGATCGCGGCGGCGAACCGGTCGAGGCGCGCACCGGCCCGATGGAGCTGCGCATCCCCGCAATCCGGGGCATCGGCGGCGCCCTCGTCTATCTGGTTGACCGCTATGCAACGCTCGACAATCCCGACGCGCTGTCGATTTATGACATCGACTTTGTCTATTTGCCCGGCGTCGATCGTCGGCCCGCTGGCGCGGGTTTCCTGCGCATCGACCATCTGACCCACAATGTTTACGGCGGCCGCATGGCCTATTGGGCCGAATTTTACGAACGTATCTTCAACTTCCGCGAAATCCGCTATTTCGACATCAAGGGCGAATATACCGGGCTGACGTCAAAGGCGATGACCGCGCCAGACGGCAAAATCCGCATCCCGCTGAATGAAGAGGGCAAGGCCGGCGGCGGTCAGATCGAGGAATTTCTGCGCGCCTATAATGGCGAGGGGATTCAGCATATCGCGTTCATCTGCGACGATATTATCGCCTGCTGGGACCGGCTGAAAACGCTCGGCACCCCGTTCATGACGCCGCCGCCCGCAACCTATTATGCCATGCTCGACGAACGGCTGCCCGGTCACGGCGAACCGGTGGCCGACTATCAGACGCGCGGCATCCTGCTCGACGGCGCGACCGACGGCGGGGCGCCGCGCCTGCTCCTCCAGATATTTTCCGAAACACAGGTCGGCCCGGTCTTTTTTGAATTCATCCAGCGCAAAGGCGACGAAGGCTTTGGCGAAGGCAATTTCAAAGCGCTGTTCGAATCGATCGAGCGCGACCAGATTGCGCGCGGCGTGCTGGAAACCGCGGCGTGAGTGCCCCCGCCCCGCCCTTCGCGCTCGGCGGCGTCCATCATGCCGCCTATCGGTGCCGCGATGCCAAGCAAACGGTGCAATGGTATGAACGCGTGCTCGGTATGCGCTACACCACCGCCTTTGCCGAGGATCATGTGCCGTCGACCGGCGAATATGACCCCTATATGCATGTGTTCCTCGACGCCGGGAACAGCAACATCCTGGCCTTTTTCGAATTGCCGAACCAGCCCGACATGGGCCGTGATCCCAACACCCCGGCATGGGTTCAGCACATGGCGTTCCGCGTGGCCACCGTGGCCGAACTGTTGGCGGCAAAGGCGCATATCGAGGGGCAAGGCGTCGATGTGCTCGGCCCGACACACCACGGCATTTTCCAGTCGATCTATTTCTTTGACCCCAACGGCCACCGGATCGAACTGGCGTGCGACATTGGCACCGCCGAACAATATGCCGAACTGGAACGCGTCGCGCCGCTGATGCTCGACGAATGGGCCGTAACCAAGAAAGCCCCGCGTCACGCCGACTGGTTGCACCACCAGCGCGATTGAGGGCGTGGTTTACGCAGCGACGCGTCGCCGCACCGCTTCGGCCTGTGCCATGATGTTGCGGACCAGGTCGGCGCAGGTCGGAATGTCGTGGATCAGCGCCTGGCTCTGTCCCGTCGTCCAGATGCCGCCATCGGTGTCGCCGTCGCGCAGCACATTGTCGCGCCCGCGTTGTCCCGCCATCAATTCCTTGACGTCGGCGAACGTTTTGGTCGGGTCCTGCTGAATCGCCGCCACCTGCTCCGATATGGCGTTGCGCGCCACGCGCGCGGTGTTGCGCAGCGTGCGCCCGACCAGCACCGTGTCGCGCTCGTCATTGGTGACAATCTGCCGCTTTACATTGTCGTGGATCTTGGCCTCGACCGTTGCGCAGAATCGCGTGCCCATGTTGACCCCGTCGGCACCCAGCGCCAGCGCCGCGATCAAGCTGCGGCCATCGGCCATCCCGCCGCTGGCGATGATCGGCGTGTCGGGCAGCGCATCGACGGTGGCGGGCAACAGCACGACCAGCCCGACATCATCCTCACCCGGGTGCCCGGCGCATTCAAAGCCGTCGATGCTGATCACGTCGACGCCCTTGCTCACAGCCGATACCGAATGGCGCACGCTGGTGCATTTGTGGATCACCTTGACGCCATTGTCCTTGAACCGCGGCAGATGGTCGGTCGGCGCGCGGCCCGCCGTTTCGACGAACTTTATCCCGCTCGCGATGATCGCCTCGCGGTAATCGTCATAGGGAATGGGATTGATCGACGGCAACAGCGTCAAATTGACGCCAAAGGGCTTGTCGGTGAGTTTGCGCGTCATCGCGATCTCGTCGAACAGCGCCTTGCCGCTTTCATACATATGCGCCGTGATGAAGCCCAGCGCACCGGCATTGGCGACCGCCGCGACCAGTTCGCCATATCCGACCCCGGTCATGCCGCCCATCACGATGGGTGTTTCAACACCGAACATTTCGGTCAGTCGCGTCTTGATCGTCATGCCTGCTCTACCTTTTCGATCCAGCGTCATTTGCCCGCCACACATTGCCCGCGCGCTTTTTTGGCAGCGCGGTGCGCGCGTGTCGATCCTTCTTGGTTGGGACAGATGTCGAAACGGTGGCGGAGACGGAGGGATTCGAACCCTCGGTGCCGCATTCACAGCACGACGGTTTAGCAAACCGTTGGTTTCAGCCACTCACCCACGTCTCCTGATGCCCGCACGGGCGCCCGTTGGTTGGCCTTGCCGCGCCTATAGCCACAGCGTTGCG
>JBEGPL010000053.1:0-8803 GCA_041181445.1 Pseudomonadota bacterium | reverse complement strand
TGATGACCAGCGGCTTGCGGAACGGCCGCAGCATTTGCCGCCGCAACACGTGGAAATAGTTCGACGGCGTCGAAATGTTGCACACCTGGATATTGTCGCCCGCGCACAGTTGCAGGAAGCGCTCGAGCCGCGCCGAGCTATGTTCGGGGCCTTGGCCCTCATAACCGTGCGGCAGCAACAGCACGAGCCCGTTGGCGCGCAGCCATTTCGCCTCGCCCGCCGCGATGAACTGGTCGATCATGATCTGCGCACCGTTGGCGAAATCGCCGAACTGCGCTTCCCACAACACCAGCGCCTTGGGGTCGGCCATCGCATAGCCATATTCGAAGCCGAGCACGCCATATTCGGACAAGGGGCTGTCGAGCACCTCGAACCGGCCGTGCGGCAGCGTGGTCAGCGGAATATATTTGCGCTCGTCGCGCTGGTCGACCCAGACGGCGTGGCGCTGGCTGAACGTGCCGCGTCCCGAATCCTGCCCCGACAGGCGGACCTGATAACCCTCGGACAGCAAGGTTCCGAACGCCAGCGATTCGGCGGTTGACCAGTCGAACACTTCGCCGCCGGGCGCGGCAAACATCGCTGCGCGCGCATCGATCACGCGGCGCAGCGTCTTGTGCACCTCCAGATCGCCGGGGATCACCGTCATCGTCCGGCCGATCGAATCGAACAATTTGTCCGACACGCCGGTATAGATATTACGCCGCGCGCTTTCCGGGTCGGCGGGCATGTGCAGCCCCGACCAGCGCCCGGCGAACCAGTCGGCCTTGTTCGCCTTGTAACTTTTGGCGGCGACGAATTCGCTTTCCAGATGGTCGACAAAGGCCTGACGCAGCGTGTCCGCCTCGCCCGCTGCGATGACATTCTGGCTTTCCAGACGGCCGCCATAGAGCGCCGATACCGGCGGATGCTGGCGGATGCGCGCATACATCAGCGGCTGGGTAAAGCTCGGCTCGTCGCCCTCATTATGGCCAAAGCGGCGGTAGCACCACATGTCGATCACGACGTCGCGGTGGAAGCGCTGGCGAAAATCGATCGCCATTTTGCACGCGAATGTCACCGCTTCGGGGTCGTCGCCGTTGACGTGCAATATGGGGGCCATCACTCCTTTTGCCACGTCGGAGGGATAGGGTGACGAGCGCGCAAATTGTGGGCTGGTGGTGAATCCGATCTGGTTGTTGACGATGAAATGGATACATCCGCCGGTATTATATCCACGGATTCCGGAAAAGCCGAGGCATTCCCAAACGATCCCCTGCCCGGCGAATGCAGCGTCGCCGTGGATCAGCACGGGCAGCACCTGGACATGCTTGTCCTTGCCCAGGTCGTCGCGCACGACTTGCTGCGCGCGCACCTTGCCCAGCACGACGGGGTTCACCGCCTCCAGATGCGACGGGTTGGGGACCAGCGACATATGCACCGACACGCCGTCAAATTCGCGGTCGGTGCTGGTGCCCAGATGATATTTGACGTCGCCCGACCCGCCGACGTCGTCGGGGTTGGCGGTGCCGCCCTGAAATTCGTGGAAAATCACGCGGTACGGTTTTGACATGACATTGGCGAGCATGTTCAGCCGCCCGCGGTGCGCCATGCCATACACGATTTCCTTGACGCCATATTGGCCGCCATATTTGATGATCGCTTCCATCGCGGGGATCATCGATTCGCCGCCGTCCAGCCCGAACCGCTTGGTCCCGACATATTTGCGCGCGAGGAATTTCTCCCACTCCTCGGCCTCGATCACCTTGTTCAGGATCGCCTTTTTGCCCTGCGGCGAAAATTCGATGACCTTGTTGGCCCCCTCCATCCGGTCCTGCAGGAACCGGCGTTCCTCGACGTCGGCGATGTGCATATATTCCAGCCCGACCGCGCCGCAGTAATTCGCCTGCAAAATCGCGACCAGTTCGCGCACGCTCGCGCGTTCAAGCCCCAGCGTCCCGCCCAGATAGATCGCCCGGTCAAGGTCAGCCCCGACGAAGCCGTGAAATTCGGGCGTCATGTCGGCGGGCAATTCCTGTTTCTGGATGCCCAGCGGATCAAGCTTGGCCGCCAGATGCCCCCGCACGCGATACGTGCGCACCAGCATCATCGCGCGGATCGAATCGGTCGCGGCGCGCGCGACTTCGGCTTCGGACAGCGCCGCGCCCGCCTTTGCCGCCGCCGCCTTGACCGCGACCTGCATCTGTTGCGGGTCGAGCGCGGCGGTCAGATCATCGCTGTCGATCAGCGGCCAGTTCGTCCGCGCCCAGCTTGGGCCGGCCTGTGGCTCGTCGATGTCGAAACTTAGGCGTTCGATATTCATTTGCGTCGCGTCCCGCAGAAAATAGGGACAGTCCCTATTTTTTGTCGTTCATCTCACCCGTTGAGCGGCGGCGCGGAAAAATGGGGACTGTCCCAATTTTCGGCCCCGCGCCCGCCGTCCTCACACCAATTCCTTAAGCACCCGTGCCAGCGTTGTGCCCAATTCGGATGGAGACGGTGACACGGTGATGCCCGCCGCTTCCATCGCGGCGATCTTGCTGCCCGCGTCGCCCTTGCCGCCCGACACGATCGCGCCGGCATGACCCATGCGGCGGCCCGGCGGCGCCGTGAGGCCCGCGATAAAGCCGACCATCGGCTTTTTGCGGCCGCGCTTGGCTTCGTCGATCAGGAATTGTGCGGCTTGTTCTTCGGCATCGCCGCCGATTTCGCCGATCATGATGATCGACTTGGTCGCATCGTCGCCCAAAAAAAGCTCGAGCATGTCGATGAAGTTGGTGCCGTTGACCGGATCACCGCCGATGCCGACCGCGGTCGTCTGGCCCAGCCCGGCGTTGGTCGTCTGGAACACTGCTTCATAGGTGAGCGTGCCCGAGCGCGAGACCACGCCGACGCTGCCCTTGGAAAATATGCTGCCCGGCATGATGCCGATCTTGCATTCGCCCGGCGTCAGCACGCCGGGGCAGTTGGGGCCGATCAGCCGCGATTTGGAACCCGAAAGCGCGCGCTTCACCTTGACCATGTCGAGCACCGGAATGCCCTCGGTAATGCACACGATCAGCGGCACTTCGGCGTCGATGGCTTCCAGAATCGAGTCGGCGGCAAATGGCGGCGGGACGTAAACGACGCTGGCATCGGCGCCGGTCGCGTGGACAGCCTCTGCCACCGTATCCCAGATCGGCAGGTTGGTTTCGGCATGAATGGTGCCGCCCTTGCCCGGCGTCACGCCGCCAACCATCTGCGTCCCATAAGCCAGCGCCTGCTGGGTATGGAAAGTCCCGGTCGCGCCGGTCATGCCCTGCGTGATGACTTTGGTGTTCTTGTTGATGAGGATGCTCATATCAAACCTTTTCCGTCATCCCGGAATTGACCGGGATCCAATTCATCACCCAAGGCTGCCATCAATGGCCTTACACGCCACCAGCAGTTCCTTGACCGCGTCGACGCTGATTTGCAGCCCGGCCTTGTCGTCGGCGTCGAGTTCGATTTCGACGATCTGTTCGACCCCGCCCGCGCCGATCTGGACCGGGACGCCGACATATAGCCCGTCGAGGCCATATTTACCGTCGACATAGGCCGCGCAGGGCAGGATGCGTTTCTGGTCGTTCAGGAACGCTTCGGCCATCGCAATGCCGCTGGCGGCGGGTGCGTAGAAGGCCGAACCGGTGCCGAGCAGCGCGACAATCTCACCGCCGCCACCGCGCGTGCGCTTGACGATGGCATCGATCTTGGCCTGCGAGCTCAACCCCATTTTGACGAGGTCAGGCACCGGAATGCCGTTGACCGTGGAATAGCGCACGACGGGGACCATCGTGTCGCCATGGCCGCCAAGCACAAATGTGTTCACGTCGCGCACCGACACCGCAAATTCGTCGGCGATGAAGTGGCTGAAGCGCGCGCTGTCGAGCACGCCCGCCATGCCGACGACCATATGATGCGGCAGGCCGGAAAATTCGCGCAGCGCCCACACCATCGCGTCCAATGGATTGGTGATGCAGATGACGAACGCGCCGGGGGCATTATTCTTGATGCCCTCACCCACCGCCTTCATGACTTTCAGGTTGATGCCGAGCAGGTCGTCGCGGCTCATCCCCGGCTTGCGCGCGACCCCGGCGGTGACGATGATGACATCGGCCCCGGCAATGTCGGCATAGTCGTTGCTGCCCTTGATATGCGCGTCAAAACCCTCGACCGGGCCGCATTGCGACAGATCGAGCGCCTTGCCCTGCGGCACGCCTTCCATGATATCGAACAGGACGATGTCGCCCAATTCTTTCTGGGCGGCGAGGTGGGCGAGCGTGCCCCCGATGTTTCCCGCGCCGATCAGCGCGATTTTCTTGCGTCCCATGCCCAAATTCCCTTTCCATGGAGGCCCGTTGCCAGCACAGTTGGGGTCGGAGGAGCGCACGGGCGTGGCGCTCTCCGGCCGATGATGACCGCCGCATAGCCCGCAATGGTTAAGCAAACAAGGCGATAAAGCGTCGCTTTGACAGGTTTTTTTGCGAATAGTTCGCAATTGCATTAGGCTATTTTGCTTGCGCCCGGCGTGCGAAGGGTATGGGGTCCACGTCCGCCCCCCTCAAGCGCAGGAAAATGCCATGAACCGACGCGAAACATCTGCCTTCGCCCTTGCGCTCGCGGCATCGCTGGCAAGTGCCCAGCCCGCCGCCGCCAGCGACGAAGGCTGGGACCACGCCGGCAGCCTGACGCGCGACGCGCTGGTGATCGCCGCATTCGGTGTGCCCGTGGTCCAGGGGGACTGGGATGGCGCGTTGCAGGCGGGGGGCAGCATCGGCGGCGCCAGCATTATCACCTATGGGCTCAAGGAAACATTCCCCGAAATCCGCCCCGACGGGTCGGACAACAAAAGCTTTCCTTCGGGCCATACATCGGTGTCCTTTGCCGCCGCCGCGACGATGCAGAACCGCTATGGCTGGAAAGTCGGCGTCCCCGCACACCTGGCTGCGGCCTTTGTCGGGCTCAGCCGGGTCGAAGCGCGCAAGCATCATGTCCACGATGTGCTCGTCGGCGCGGCGATTGGCGAGGCCACCGGATTTCTGATCACCCACCGCAAGGACGACCGGGTGCAAGTATTTCCGTGGGGCGACACCAAGAGCGGCGGCATCGCGCTGAGCATGCGTTTCTAGGGGGCCGCCGAGGTCAGGCTTCGTCCACCCCGTGCCCGAGCGCCAGATAAGCATCGGACTGCATCTCGGACAATCGACTGGCGGTGCGTTCAAATTCGAACGCGCCATCGCCCGCGCGGTAGAGGGCGTCGGGGGCCGCCGCCGCACTGGCGATCAGCTTGACCCGGTATTCGTAGAGCGCGTCGATCAGCGTGACAAAGCGCGCGGCCTCATTGCGGTTGTCGGGGCCCATTTGCGGGATTCCGACGATCATGACGGTATGGAACGCCCGCGCAATCGCCAGATAGTCAGCCGCACCGCGCGCTTCGGCGCACAGCCGCTTGAACGAAAAGACCGCGACGCCCTTGAGCGCCTTTGGCACGTCCATTGTCCGCCCGCCGCCGACGTCGAGGCTGGCGCGCGGCACATGCGCACTGTCCTCGGGCGGATAATCGGTCAGGCGGAAAAAGGCGGCGCGCAGCGCGTCGGTCGCCGCATCGTCGGCGGGGACATGCCACAGCGCGGCGTCGCCCAGCCGGTCGCGGCGATAATCATGCGGCCCGTTCAGGCCGACAACGTCCATCCGGTCCTTCACCATCGCGATGAACGGCAGGAAATGTTCGCGGTTCAGCCCGTCCTTGTAAAGATCGTCGGGCGGACGGTTGCTCGTCGCGACCACGGTCACACCGCGCGCAATGAGCGCGGTGAACAGCCGCGACAATATCATCGCATCGGCGCTGTTGTTGACCACCATTTCGTCAAAGGCCAGGCAGCGCACATCGCGCGTCAGCGCCTCGGCGACGATCGGGATCGGGTCGCCGCTCTCGCTCTTTCGCGCGTCGCGCAGCCGCGCATGGACGTCGATCATGAAGGCGTGGAAATGCACGCGGCGTTTGCGCCCGATGGCGAGATGATCGTAAAACAGGTCCATCAACATCGATTTGCCGCGGCCCACCCCGCCCCACAAATAGACTCCGGTCAGCGCGTCGGGCTTTTTCCCCGCCAGTCGCCAGAGCAGGCTGCCGCGCGCGGGGACCGCTTCGAGTGCGCTCTGCAACGCGTTGAGCCGCTCCGCCGCCGCGCGCTGATCGGCGTCAACGCGCAGCTCGCCCACCGCCACCAGCGCGTCATAGGCGGCCAGCGTGCCAGTCACGCTCCGGCTCCGATAAAGGGGACAGTCCCTATTTTTGCAGATAGTTGTTGGGTGTCGTGCGACGTGGACAAAGAAAAATAGGGACCATCCCCTTTATTGGGAATGCCCCCATTTTGGGACGCATCGCCGGTCATGTCCGGTCTTTGCTGGCCTTGCGGATCGTACCGGCAAAGCTGAGGATGATGTCACGGTCCTCCGCCCCCTGCACCACCAGCCCGCGCAGGAACACCAGCCGCCCGGTCTCGCGCACCAATTCGACAACCGCATCCATCGGTTCGTCGATCCGCCCGCCGCCGACAAACTGGCTCGACAGATCAAGTGTCACCGAAAAGCCGGCATTGAGCGATCCAAACTGGTGCGCCGCCGCGAACAGCGCGACATCGACCAGCGCCAGCGTCACCGCGCCGTGGACATTGTCACCCAGGTTGCTGTGCTGGCGCGTGGGATGCATCCGCACGCGGGCGACAGGACGTCCATCGGCGGTCGGCGCTTCGCGGCGCACCGACAAGGGCTCCAGAAAAGCATTGAACCGCGTCTGATCGTGCAAATTCCAGCTGAGCCAGCCACCATCCTGTGCCTGACCGTCGAAATGTTCGGCGCGGCGCGGTTCTTCAATCCCGTCGTTCACGGCGGCTCAGACCGCGCGCTGCGCGGTCATCTTTTTGATTTCGGCGATGGCGCGCGCCGGGTTCAACCCCTTGGGGCAGGCATTGGCGCAGTTCATGATCGTGTGGCAGCGATAAAGCCGGAACGGGTCTTCCAGTTCGTCCAATCGCTCGCCGGTCATTTCATCGCGGCTGTCGGCCAGCCAGCGATAGGCCTGGAGCAGGATGGCGGGGCCGAGGAATTTGTCGCTGTTCCACCAATAGCTGGGACAGCTGGTCGAACAGCATGCGCACAAGATGCACTCATAAAGCCCGTCGAGCTTTTCGCGGTCGGCGGGTGATTGCAGCCGTTCCTTGCCCGACGGTGTCGTCGTTTTGGTCTGAAGCCACGGCTCGATCGACGCATATTGCGCGTAAAAATGCGAGAAATCCGGAACGAGATCCTTGATCACCTCCATATGCGGCAGCGGCGTGATCGTCACATCGCCCTTGCAGTCCTCGATGGCGGTGGTGCAGGCGAGCCCGTTCTTGCCGTTGATGTTCATCGAACACGACCCGCAAATGCCCTCGCGGCACGAACGGCGGAAAGTGAGCGATGCGTCGGTGTCGCTCTTCATCTTGATCAGCGCGTCGAGCACCATCGGCCCGCATTCGGCCAGATCGACGTCGAACCGGTCCATACGCGGATTCTGGCCGCTGTCGGGGTCATAGCGATAGACGTTGAAACGGCGAACATTGGCGCCGCCGTCGACCATGTGGACATTGCCGTTCTTGTTCACCTTGCTGTTTTTGGGAAGGGTGAATTCGGCCATGGTCTGATCCCCGTCGGTGCGTGCCTGTCGATGCTCACAAGGCCCTAAACCGTCCAGCGGCAATGCTCAAGCCTCTCGTCGTCCCGCCACTGGCGCGCGTCGCGGACAATCGCTAAGCCGTCGGCCTATGACGGGGCCATCGAACATCGACACGGCTGGGACGGGCGCGCCGCCCGTTGGCCGCACGCATCTGGCAAAAGGCTTGGGCACGACCCTGCTCGCCCGCATGGGGGCGCTTGTCGAGGTGGTCGCCCAGCCGCTCTATGTCGCGATGTTCGGGCTGGCCGGATATGGTGTCTATGCCGTGTTGTGGGCGGCGATCAACCTGATCGAGAATATCTTCGACCTTGGCATGACCAGTGCGATGCAGCGCACCGTTCCGCAATCGGCGGACGATGGCGAGGCCGCCGCCGCGCTGCGCGCCGCACTGCTGTTCGGCGTCGGTCCCTGCTTGGTCGTGGCGGCGATCATCTGGGCGTTGGCGGGGGCGATTGCGCCGATGCTGAACGTCGCGCCGCGCGATCTGTCGCTGGTGGCGCCGTCGATCCGGCTGTTCATCTGGGCGCTGCCACTGTGGGCCTTTGTCGAAATCGCGACATCGGCGCTGCGCGCGCGTCATTTGTTCGGCGCCGAAATCCGCCTGCGCATCGTGTGGGAACAAATCATCCGGCTGGTGCTTGCCGCCGTTTTCTTTGTGTTGGGTCAGGGCTTGTTCGGGCTGTTCCTGGCGCACATCCTGTCGCTCACTATCACCGCCGGTCTGACGCTGCGGCTGTTGTCGCGGCATTACCCGCTGCACCTGTTGATCACGCGGCCCTTTGCGCCGCCGGTCTTTGTCCAGACATTCTGGGCCGGCCTGTCGATCCTGCCGTCAAATGTCGTCGCGCGGCTGTTTGGCGATGGCCCGGCGCTGATCCTGAACATGCTGCTGCCCGGCGCGGCGGGCGCCAGCGCCGCCGGCCTGTTCACGATCGCGCGCAAGATCAGCAGCGTGGTGCAATTGGTGCGGATCGCCTTTGTCTATGTGCTCGCGCCGTTGGCGTCGAGCGCCGAGCGGGCCGACCGCGCACAGGTGCGCGACATTTACGCTTATGCCGTGCGGCTGATCCTGACGATCGCGCTGCCGCTGGC
>JBEGPL010000052.1:0-8876 GCA_041181445.1 Pseudomonadota bacterium | reverse complement strand
GGCCGATTTTGGCCCTTCGCCGCGTTTCTGGTCGGTCACAATGCATAAGCATCGCTCCCTCCCCGCGCCTCGCGCTGCGCCAAAATCGGCGCCGTCACGGCGGGTCAATCGAGGTCCGATCGACGCTAAGGGCGTTATAAACGCACTTTGGCGTCCAGTTCGCGCCGGGCGATTCGATATTCATCCTCCAGCCGCGCGACCCGGTCAGCGACGGTTTCGACGACGCCGACCGCGCCGACGCCCTGACCCGACCCCCAAATATCTTTCCACGCCTTGGCCTTGCTGCTGCCCCCTGACCCGAAGTTCATCGTCGAAAGATCGCCTTCGGGCAGATTGTCGGGATCCATCCCCGCCTTGATGATCGATCCGCGCAGATAATTGCCGTGCACGCCGGTGAACAGGTTCGAATAAACGATGTCGTCGGCGCGGCTGTCGACGATTTCCTGCTTATAGGCGGGATCGGCGTTGGCTTCGGCCGTGGCGATGAACGCCGAACCGATATAGGCAAAATCGGCGCCCATGGCCTGTGCCGCCAGAATCGAACGGCCGCAGGCGATGGACCCCGACAGGGCCACCGGGCCGTCGAACCACTGGCGGATTTCCTGCATCAGCGCAAAGGGAGACAATGTGCCGGCATGGCCGCCGGCGCCCGCAGCAACGGGAATCAGCCCGTCGGCTCCTTTTTCAACCGCCTTGCGGGCGAACCGGTCGTCGATCACATCGTGCAGCGTGATGCCGCCCCAGCCGTGCACCGCCTGATTCAGTTCGACGCGCGCACCCAGCGAAGTGATCGTCACCGGCACTTTCCACTTTTCACATGTGGCCAGGTCTTCGAGCAGCCGGTCGTTCGACTTATGGACGATCTGGTTGACGGCATAGGGCGCGGCGGGGCGGTCGGGGTGCGCGCGGTCGTGCGCGGCCAGCTCCTCGGTAATCTGGTGCAGCCATTCGTCGAGCATCGACTGCGGCCGGGCGTTCAGCGCCGGAAAGCTGCCGACAATTCCCGCCTTGCACTGCGCGATCACCAGTTCGGGACCCGACACAATGAACAAGGGTGATCCGATGACAGGCAGGCGCAACGTGTCGAACAGAGCGGGCAGAGACATCCAATATACTCCAAACAGAGGCGGGCGGCGTGCCGACGCCGTATCGCCTTCCCTTAACGTAAACGGAAGGGAGGGCAAGAGGCGACACGCCGCTGTGCTGCATTGGCCAATCTTCAATGCAGTTTACGCCCCATAAATCATGTTTGGCTAAACAACTGACTTGGCTGGCCCATGTTGCGACCATGCGGCCAGCGCGAAAGCAGGGTAGAGTTTGAAATGGGACTGTTGAAGGCGTTTCGAGGCGGCACAGCGGCAGCAACCGGATCCGGCGGTTCGGACAACCGTGCCTCGGTGATCAACGCGCGCGATTCGGCGCGGCGGCTGGAACTTCTCGACGATCTTGAACAAGCCGGCATCGGCTGGATCTGGGCGACGGATTCAGATGGAAATCTGATCTACCTATCTGAAAATGCGACGGAAAATATGGACCTTCCCGACGGCGGACTGCTCGCGCGGCCGATGGCGTCGTTGTTTGAAATTGACACCGAAAACCCCGACGGCCGCGCCGACCGCAGTTTGAAATTCCTGTTTGCCGCGCGCAGCCGGATTGTCGATCAGGTCGTGCGCTTTGTGCCGGGGGCAAAGCTGGACGGCGCGCGGCCGGTGTGGTGGTCGATCACCGGCCTGCCCAAAACCGATTCGGCGGGTCAGTTCATCGGTTATCGGGGCAGCGCGCGCGACATCACGATCGCGCACGAGCGCAAGGTCGAAGACAGCCGAATGGCGGAATTTGACTCGCTCACCGGCCTGGCCAACCGCCACCGGATGAACCGCCGGATCGACGCGACCCTGCCAGCTTTCAAGGCGGCAAAGCGCAGCTGTGCGCTGCTGATGCTCGATCTCGACCGGTTCAAACATGTCAACGACACGATGGGCCACCCGGCGGGCGATGCGCTGCTGCGTCAGGTTGCTGCGCGGCTAAACGGGGCCGTGGGCGCGCGCGGCGAGATCGGGCGGCTGGGCGGCGACGAGTTTCAGATTTTGCTGCCCGACATGGATGATCGTGGAACATTGGGCGAAATGGCGACGCGGATCGTCAAGCTTTTGTCGCAGCCTTATCCGATCGAGGGCAAACAGGCGGTGATCGGGGCGTCGGTGGGCATCGCGATCGCGCCTTATGACGGGGTCGAGCGCGAGGAATTGGTTCATGCCGCTGATCTGGCGCTTTACGCCGCCAAAAATGGCGGGCGCGGCCAATATCGCTTTTATACCGCCGACCTGAAGGATGAAGCCGACGAACTGGTGCAATTGAGCGAGGATTTGCGTGCCGCGCTCGACGCCGATGACCTGTACCTTCATTACCAGCCGGTGGTGCGCGCCGAAGACAATGTCGTCGTCGGGTGCGAGGCGCTGGTGCGCTGGAACCACGCCGAACGCGGACCGGTCAGCCCGGTCACCTTCATCCCGATCGCCGAGGAATCGACGCTGATCAACGATCTGGGGGCGTGGGTCCTGCGCCGCGCGTGCCGCGACGCGGCCCAATGGGAGGACTCGGTGCGCGTCGCGGTCAATGTGTCCGCCGTGCAGTTTGCCAGCACCGGTTTTGTCGACACGGTCGCCAATATTATCGCCGAAACCGGGATCGCCCCGGCGCGTGTCGAACTTGAACTCACCGAAAGTGTGTTTCTGGGCGACAATGAGGCCGCCGACGAGGTGTTTGTCGCGCTCAAGGCGCTGGGCGTGCGGCTGGCGCTCGACGATTTCGGCACCGGATTTTCTTCGCTCAGCTATTTGCGTTCGGCCCCGTTCGACAAGATCAAGGTCGACCGCAGCTTTGTCGATGCCTGCACCGGCCAGGATCAGAACAGCGTCAAGATTATCAGTGCGATCATCGGGCTGGCAGATGCGCTGGGCATGGAAACCACGGTCGAAGGGGTCGAGGCGTTCGACCAGCTGGATGTCGTGCGCGGCAAGGGCGCCCGCTACATCCAGGGCTATCTTTATGCCCGCCCAATGCCGATCGAAGACTTGCTGGATATGCTGGAGTCAGGCGCGATGAAAGTCGTGCCAAAGGGGCCGCAGCAATTTCGCGCCGACCGCCGTTCGGTGTTCCGCCGCGTCGGGGTGATTCACGAAGATCACCGTTACACCGCGATCATGCGCAACCTGTCGAAAACGGGCGCCGGGCTCGAAGGGTTGCTGGGCATTGCCAAGGGCACGCCGCTGGTCATCGACATGGGCGGCGGACAGCTCGCTGTCTGCACCGTCGCGCGCACGCAGGACGCCGAATTCGCGGTCGAATTTGAAACGCCGCTGGTCAATGACGGCGCGGGCGGCCTGTGCACCCGTCACCGTGTGTCGCCCTATGCCCTTGCGGCGGCGGGGGTTCCGCTCACCGCACTGGGCCACGGTGACTATCCGCTCGCCGTCGGCGCGCACGTCGACAGCAAACCGGCCTTTATCGAAGTGGCGACGGTGCAGGCGGCTTAGGGTCAGGACCAGTTGTCGCGCACTAACCCGCGTTCACCGCGCTCAGGATCGCGCGCACGCTCGCGGTTGCGACGTCCTGGCTGATGCCGACGCCGAACATCACCGGGCCATCGCCGACCCGGCATTCGACATAGGCAGCGGCGCGCGCGTCGGTGCCGTGGCCGATCGCATGTTCGCTATAATCGATAATGTGCAGCGCGCCGCCCAGCGCCGGTTCGAGCGCGTCGGCCAGGCTGGAGATCAGCCCGTTGCCGCGCCCGCTGACCGATGTATCAACGCCATCGATGCGAATCTTGCCGGCGAACATCCGCTCGTTCTGGGCGCGCGGGCTTTGCCCTTCCTGAAAATCGATCAGCCGGAACCGGCCATCGCCCTTCAGATGATAGCGCGCCTCGAACGCCGTCCAGATGTCGGCGCTGGTCAGCTCGCGCCCGGTGGTGTCGGACAGATCCTGCACGGTGGACGAGAAATGCGCCTGCATGCGCTTGGGCAGTTTCAGCCCCTTGTCCTGTTCCAGCACCCACGCGACACCGCCCTTGCCCGACTGCGAATTGACGCGGATCACGGCTTCATAATCGCGGCCAAGGTCGGCGGGATCGATGGGCAGGTAAGGCACTTCCCAAAGTTCGTCATTGCGCACCGCTTGCGCCGCGAACCCTTTCTTGATCGCGTCCTGATGGCTGCCCGAAAAGGCGGTATAAACCAGCTCGCCGCCATAGGGGTGGCGCGGATGCACCGGCAACTGGTTGCAATATTCGACCGTCTTGATCACCGCGTCGATGTCCGAAAAATCCAGCCCGGGGTTCACACCCTGCGTGTACATGTTGAGCGCGATGGTGACGAGGCAACTGTTGCCGGTGCGCTCGCCATTGCCGAACAGGCACCCCTCGACCCGGTCGGCCCCGGCGAGCAAGCCCAACTCGGCGGCGGCAACGCCCGTGCCGCGGTCGTTGTGGGTGTGCAGGCTGATCACCGCCCGGTCGCGGCCCGGCAGGTTCCGGCCAAAATATTCGATCTGGTCGGCGTAAATGTTCGGCGTCGCCGCCTCGACCGTCGCGGGCAGATTCAGGATGATCGGCTTGTCGGTCGTGGGTTGCAACACCTCCATCACCGCCGCGCAAACCTCGATCGAAAAATCAATTTCGGCGGTGGAAAATGTCTCCGGACTATATTCGAAATGCCAGTCGGTGCCGGGCCGCTTTGCCGCTTCATCGCGCAGCAGCTTGGCCCCGGTGACGGCGATGGCCTTGACCGCGGCTTGATCCATGCCGAACACGATCCGCCGCCACGCGGGCGACACGGCGTTATAGAGATGGACGATGGCGGACTTCGCGCCGTCGAGCGCGTCGAAACTGGTGCGGATCAAATCGGCGCGCGACTGGGTCAGAACCTGGACCGTGACATCGTCCGGAATCCGCCCGGAACGGACCAGCCCCGCAATGAAATCAAATTCGGTCGCGCCCGCGCTCGGGAATCCGACCTCAATCTCCTTCAGCCCGACTTTGCACAACAGGTCGAAAAAGCGGGTCTTTTTTTCGGCATCCATCGGATCGATCAGCGCCTGATTGCCGTCGCGCATGTCGGTCGACAGCCAGCGCGGCGCGCGCGTGATGGTGCGCGAGGGCCATTGCCGGTCGGGCAAGTCAATTTGCGGAAAGGGTCGGTACTTCACCGAAGGGTCGGTCAACATGGTCATGGGTCAAGGCTTCTCTGCGCTATGTTCAGGCTCTGGGGTCGAATTGGCCCTTGGGCGAGTCGCTGCGCGGGGCGCGCAGGCGGTTCGTCACGCCCAAGGGCGTGGAAGTCGCAGAAGCAAGAGGCCAGTGTGGCGCATAAGCTGCGACATGATCGAAAGTTGCGCACTTGGCAAGGGGGTCGCGACGAAAATTGCGTCCATCAGCGCGGACGCACACCCGATTCGGCGAGCAGGCCGCGCGCCTCCGCCCCCGACCAGTCGAGCGCGCCGGTGACCCGCCACACTTCGCGTCCGCGCGCGTCATACAGAACCGTGACGGGCAATGCCGGGGCACCCACGGCATCGAGCAGGCCGTTTTCGGGGTCGAGATAGGGCGTCAGCCGCGTCAAACCCGCGCGCGCGAACCACGGGTCGACGACGGCGGCACCCTGCACATCCTGCGCGACGGCGAGCACCGCCATCTGGCCGTCGGTCCGCTCCGCGAGTGTGTCGAGCGTCGGCATTTCCGCCAGGCACGGCGGGCACCATGTCGCCCACAGATTGACCAGCACCGGACGCCCGCGAAAATCGGCCAGCGTCACGGCCGCGTCGTCGGGGCCGATAAATTCTGCCAGCGGCGCGGCACGACCGGCGCGTGACCGGTCGACAACATGGGCAAAGGCGGTGTCGGCAGGCGCGGCGGCGGTTGGACCCGCTTTGGCGGGCGAAACATTTGATTTTGGTGCCGCCTCTTGCCCGTCTGCCGCCTTTTGCCTATCGCAGCCCGCGACCAGCACCCCGCACGCGATCATTATCGCGGCGGCGCGGGGGGCAATGGGGAACGGACAGACGATGGCGGATACTCCGGACCGGAACAGCATGTGGGGCGGCCGCTTTGCCGGTGGCCCGGCGGCGATCATGCGCGAGATAAACGCGTCGATCCCCATCGACAAGCGGCTATGGGCCGAAGACATCACCGCCAGCCGCGCGCACGCCGCGATGCTGGGCACGGCGGGCATCATCACGGTCGCCGATGCGGCCACCATCGACGCCGGGCTGGCGGCCATCGCTGTTGAGTATGAAGCGGGCGGCGTGCCGGTCGACCTGACGCTCGAAGACATCCACATGACGGTCGAGGCGCGGCTGGCCGAACTGATCGGCGAACCGGCGAAACGGCTCCACAGCGCGCGGTCGCGCAACGATCAAGTCGCGACCGATTTCCGGCTGTGGGTGCGCGGCGCAAGCGAGCGGATCGACGCGGGGCTGCACGCGCTGCAAAGCGTGCTGGTCGCGCGCGCGGACGAACATGGCGGCACGATCATGCCGGGGTTCACCCATCTGCAGGTCGCGCAACCGGTGACATTGGGCCATCATCTGCTCGCCTATTATGAAATGTTACACCGCGACCGCGGCCGCTTTGCCGATGCGCGGGTGCGCGCGAACGAAAGCCCGCTGGGCGCAGCGGCGCTGGCGGGGACCAGCTTTCCCATCGATCGCGCGGCCACGGCGGCGGCGCTGGGGTTCGATGCGCCGATGGCGAACAGCATCGACGCCGTGTCCGACCGCGACTTTGCGCTCGAATTTCTGGGCGCGGCAGCGATCACCGCGCTGCATCTGTCGCGGCTGGCAGAGGAAATCGTCAATTGGGCGAGCCAGCCGTTCGGCTTTGTGAAGCTGCCCGATGCCTATTCGACCGGCAGCTCGATCATGCCGCAAAAGCGCAACCCCGACGCCGCCGAACTGGTGCGCGCCAAGGCCGGGCTGTTGCTCGCGGCGTTTCAGCGGCTGGGGGTGATCCTGAAGGGCCTACCGCTCACCTATTCAAAGGATTTGCAGGACGACAAGGCAACTGTTTTTGAGGCCTTCGACGCGCTCGCGCTGTCGCTCGCCGCAATGACGGGGATGGTCGAAACGCTGATGTTCGTGCCGGAACGGATGCGCGCGCTCGCCGCCAGCGGCTTTTCGACCGCGACCGACCTCGCCGACTGGCTGGTGCAGGCCGCAAACGTGCCGTTCCGCGAGGCGCACCACATCGTCGGTGCAGCCGTCGCGCGGGCCGAGGCGCTGGGCGTCGACCTTGCCGCGCTGCCGTTGGCCGTTGCGCAGGCCATCGATGCACGGATCAGCGCCGACGCGCTGGCGCGGCTGACGGTCGAGGCTTCGGTCGCCAGTCGGACCAGTTTTGGCGGCACCGCGCCGTCCGAGGTTGCCAAGCGCGTCGCAGAAGCGCAAAACTGGCTTTCGGCAAACGGGAAAGGCGCGTGATGACGCGGCGGATGGATGCGATTCTTGTGGGAGTGACGGCAGCGGCCTTGATGGTCGCTGCCTGCGGCAAACGCGAGGAATTGAAACCGCTGGCGGGGGACAAGCCCCCCGTTGCACCCGCCGGGGCCACGCGCCCCGCGACTTCGGAAGAATTGACCACCGCCGACAGCCAGGCCCGGCCCGCGCGCAGCGACGAATTGCTGCGCCGGTCCGAGGAACGGCCAACCGACGCGTTCGATCTTCCGCCTCCTGGCTGAAAAGACTTAAAAATCATGGATCATTTTGCTTATCGTGACGGCGTGCTTCACGCCGAAAATATCGCCCTATCGCGGATTGCCGAAGACATTGGCACGCCCGTCTATGTCTATTCGCGCGCGACGCTGGAACGCCATGCACAGGTGTTTCGCGACGGCTTGTCGGCTGTGCCGCGCAAGCACCTTGCCTTTGCGGTCAAGTCGAACCCCAATCTGGGCGTTCTGCGCGTGCTGGCGCGGCAGGGTTACGGCGCCGATGTCGTGTCGGGGGGCGAGCTGGAACGCGCGCTCGCCGCCGGAATCGCGCCAGCCGACATCGTCTTTTCGGGCGTTGGCAAGACGCGGCGCGAACTTGCGCAGGGGCTCGACCGCAAAATCGGCCAGTTCAATCTGGAGCATGAGGATGAGGCGATTGCGCTGTCCGACATCGCGGTGGCAAAAGGCGTGCGCGCCGCGTGCGTGCTGCGCGTCAATCCCGACGTCGACGCCGGCACCCACGCCAAAATCTCCACCGGCAAGGCCGAAAACAAGTTCGGCGTCGCGATCAGCGCGGCGCCCGCAATGTATGACCGGCTGGCGCGCTTGCCGGGGCTGGCGATGCGCGGGGTCGCGCTCCATATCGGCAGCCAGCTCACCAGCCTCGACCCGCTGGAGGCCGCGTTTGTGCGGATCGGCGAACTGGTTGCCGACTTGCGCCGCGCGGGTCATGTCATCTCCCATGTCGATCTGGGCGGCGGGCTGGGCGTGCCCTATCGCGCCGAGGATCAGCCGCCGTCGCCTGCCGAATATGGCGCAATGGTCGCGCGGGTGACCGCCGACTGGGGCGACGTCACCTTGATGTTCGAACCCGGCCGGATCATCGCCGGGAACAGCGGCGTGCTGCTGACCGAAATATTGTGGGTCAAGCCCGGCGTCGCCAGCGATTTCGTGATTGTCGATGCCGCGATGAACGACCTGGCGCGCCCCGCCATGTATGATGCGTGGCACGACTTTGTCGCGGTCAAGCCGAACGGCGCACGCATGACGGCGACCATCGTCGGCCCGGTGTGCGAAACCGGCGACACATTTGCCACGGAACGTGACATCGACGCGGTGAAATCGGGCGATCTGGCGGTGTTCCGCACCGCCGGAGCGTACGGCGCGACG